>NZ_JBYVMD010000058.1:0-29213 GCF_058145955.1 Pseudomonas sp. A39 | reverse complement strand
GGCCTGCCGCTGAACCTGGCGATCGGTGACCGTTTGTACTGGCTGTCGACCGGTGCGTACACCACCAGCTACAGCGCGGTTGAGTTCAATGGCTTTCCGCCGCTGAAATCGTTCTACGTGTAAGACAGCCAGGCACAAAAAACCCATGACGTGTCATGGGTTTTTTTATGCATCAAGAAAGGCTCACGGCGCGCTGCTGGAAGGCCAGCGTCCCAGCAGGTTCATCGACTTGGCATGGCCCTGTTCTGCCGCCGGGTAATGCTTCACGCGCCGCAGGCCAAAGGTGGACTTCGGACAGGCACTGCTGTCCACCCGCTTCGACTGCCAAGCAGCGGCGCCACGCAGCAAAAAGCCCCACGCATCGGATGCGTGGGGCTTTTGCGTGTTAAACAGAATGTTTCTCGACAAGCCACGGCATAATGCGCGCCGTGCCCTACCCATTCAGACAGACGAGGCGGTTAGACGTGTTGAAGAAAACCCTGTTCCAGTTGCACTGGTTCTTCGGCATTACCGCCGGGCTGGTGCTGGCCTTGATGGGGATCAGCGGGGCTGCGGTCTCGTTCCAGGATGAAATGCTGCAAGCGCTCAACCCCAGCGTACTGACCGTGGAAAAACGCGACGCCGGCGTACTGCCGCCCGCCGAACTGGTGCGCAAGCTGGAGGCCACTGAAGGCCAGACGGTGGCCATGCTGTTCGTGGAAAGTGAAAGCGGCAAGGCTGCCCGCGTGTTCTTCACCCCCCCGCCTGGCGAACGCCGTGGTCAGTTGCGTTATTTCGATCCGTACACCGGCGACTACATGGGCGACGTGGTCGGCCAGGACGTCTTCGGGTTCCTGCTGCAATTCCACCGTTTCCTCGTACTGGGCGACACCGGGCGCAACATCACCGGCGCGTGCACGCTGATCCTGGTGTTCTTCTGCCTCTCCGGCTTGTACCTGCGCTGGCCGCGCCAGGCGGCGAACTGGCGGGCCTGGCTGACGTTGGACTGGCGCAAAAAAGGCCGCGCCTTCAACTGGGACCTGCACTCGGTATTCGGCACCTGGTGCCTGCTGGCCTATCTGTTTTCGGCGCTGACCGGTTTGTATTGGTCCTACGACTGGTACAGCCAGGGCCTGACCCAACTGCTGTCCGACGCCCCGCAACATGAACGGGTTCGCAAGCGCGGCCCGGCGCCCGAAGGTGCCGCGCCGGTGGCCAATTACGCGGCTATGTGGAGCAGCATCTACAGCAACGCCGGCCCCGGCCTGAGCGCTTACAACATCCGTATGCCAGCGGTCTCCGGGCAACCGGCCACCGTCTTCTACTTGCTGAAAGACTCGCCCCATGACCGCGCGCTTAACCAGATCAATCTGGACCCGGCCACTGGCGAGGTCAAATCCCACGACCGGTACGCGAGCAAAAGCCTCGGCTCCAGACTGCTGACCAGCGTCTACGCCTTGCACACCGGCAGTTACTTCGGCCTGGCCGGGCGGATTGTCCTGACCGTCAGCTCACTGCTGATGCCGTTGTTCTTCATCACCGGCTGGCTGCTGTACCTCGACCGTCGCCGCAAAAAGCGCCAGGTGCGTGATGCCCGCAAAGGTCTGAGCGCCAACCACAGCGACGCCCCGGCGTGGCTGATCGGCTTTGCCAGCCAGAGCGGTTTTGCCGAACAGCTTGCATGGCAAACGGCTGGGCAATTGCAGGCGGCCGGTTTGCCGGTGAAGGTGCAGCCGCTGGGCAGCGTCAGCCAGGACGACCTGCGCCAGTCGGAAAATGCGCTGTTTGTGGTCAGCACCTTCGGCGACGGCGAAGCCCCCGATAGCGCCCGCGGCTTCGAGCGCAGCGTGCTCGGCCAGGACCTGTCCCTGAGTGGCCTGAACTACTCGGTGCTGGCCCTGGGTGATCGTCAATACGAGCACTTCTGCGGCTTTGCGCGGCGCCTGCACTTCTGGCTGACCAATCAGGGCGGCAATCCCTTGTTCGCCCCGGTCGAAGTGGACAGCGGTGACACCACCGCCCTGCTGCACTGGCAACAACAACTTGGCCAGCTCACCGGCCACGCCCCGGCAGCCGCTTGGCCGACGGCCCAGTACGAAAACTGGACGCTCAGCCAACGCACCCTGCTCAACCCCGACAGCAGCGGCTCGCAGGTCTATTTGCTGGGCCTCACCTCGCCTGCGCCACACACCTGGCAAGCCGGTGACCTGGTTGAAGTGCTGCCCCGCAATAGTCCCTGGGCCATCGAACACTTTCTCGAAGGCCTGGGCCTGGCCGGCAGCGATGCCGTAGTGTTCGAAGGCTTGGCGCAGTCCCTCAACCAAGCCCTGGCCACCCGCCAACTGCCGGATAACCGCGCTCATCTGGTGGGCCTGCATGCCCAGGCGCTGGTGAACGCGCTGGTGCCCCTGGGCATGCGCGAATACTCCATCGCCTCGATTGCCAGCGAGGGCGTGCTGGAGTTGATCGTGCGCCAAGAGCGCCACCCCGACGGCAGCCTGGGCTTGGCGAGTGGCTGGCTCACCGAGCACGCCGCCATCGGCTCAAGCATCAGCCTGCGCCTGCGCCGTAACAGCGGTTTTCACCTGCCGGAGATGCCGGTGCCCCTGATCCTGCTGGGCAACGGCACCGGCCTGGCAGGCCTGCGCAGCTTGCTCAAGGCGCGCATTGCCGACGGCCAGCAGCGCAACTGGCTACTCTTTGGCGAGCGCAACATCGCCCACGACTACCTGTGCCAGGACGAGCTGCAAGGCTGGCTGGCCAGTGGTGATCTGGCGTTGCTGGACTTGGCGTTTTCCCGCGATCAGGAAGAGAAGATCTATGTGCAGGATCGCCTGCGTGAATCGGCCGAGGTGCTGCGTAAGTGGCTGGCGGAGGGCGCGGCGATTTATGTGTGCGGGAGTTTGCAGGGGATGGCGGCTGGGGTGGATCAGGCGCTGGCGGACATTCTCGGCAATGAAGCCGTGGAACGGCTGATCGAGCAAGGTCGCTATCGCCGGGACGTCTACTGAATCCCTGAAGTAACAATAATCAAACTGTGGGAGGGGCAAGCCCCCTCCCACAGTCTTGATGGCATTCCAATCAGGCCGGTTGGAGTTTCTGTTCGAATACCGAGACGCCATCCAAATCCCGCAGGATCACCGTCAACTCCGCCGTCTGCCCATCAATCTGCACCTCGCCAAAAAACTGAAAACCCGCGAACGGCGAGGTGTTCTGCGCCGGCGGTGCCTTCTCGAACACCACCTCGGGGCCAAAGGTCTTATCCAGCGGATTGGGCCCGAAGCTCCCCGCATTCAACGGCCCGGCGACAAACTCCCAGAACGGTTCGAAATCCTGGAACGCTGCACGGTCCGGGTGATAGTGATGCGCGGCGCAGTAATGCACATCGGCCGTCAGCCACACATGGTTGCGCACCTGTTGCGCCCTTAAAAAGCCCAGCAACTCGGCGATTTCCACTTCGCGACCTTGCGGCGCACCGGGGTCGTTGTTGGCGATGGCCTCCCAACGCGCCACACCGGGGCTGACCTCACCATCAGGCACACCGAGGCCGATGGGCATGTCGGCGGCGATCACTTTCCACTGCGCCTGGGACGCCTTGAGTTCGCGCTTGAGCCAGTCCAGTTGTTCGCGGCCGAGGAAGGGCTTTTCAGCGCCCAGGTTGTCATCGTTGGGGCCGCGATAACTGCGCATATCCAGCACGAACACCTCCAGCAGCGGACCATAGCTGAGCTTGCGATAAATCCGCCCGCCCGCGTCCGCGCTCTGCCGGCGCATCGGTGAATACTCCAGCCAGGCCTGGCGCGCACGCCCCACCAAGGTGTTGATGTCCTTGGTCTGGTATCGCTCATCCAACTGCTTGCTTGGCGACCAGTTGTTCACCACTTCGTGGTCGTCCCACTGCCAGATCTGCGGTACCTCGGCGTTGAAGCGGCGCACGTTTTCATCCATCAGGTTGTAGCGGTAATTGCCGCGATACTCATCCAGGGTTTCAGCGACTTTGCTCTTGGCTTCGGTGGTGATATTGCGCCAGATGCGACCGCCTTCCGTGGTCAGCTGCGCCGGCACCGGGCCGTCGGCGTAGATGGTGTCGCCGCTGTGGATAAAGAAGTCCGGCAGCCGCAGGCGCATGGCTTCGTAGATGCGCATGCCGCCAATCTCCGGATTGATACCGAAGCCCTGGCCAACGGTGTCGCCGCTCCACACAAAACGGATGTCGCGGCGTTGTTGCGGCACGCTGCGCAGGTGGCCGAACCAGGGTTCGCTGGCGACGCCGGTCTGGGCGTCTTCAAAATGCACGCGGTAGAAAATCGCCTGGTCGGCGGGCAATCCGGTGAGTTCGACACGGGCGGTGAAGTCAGTGCGATTGTCGGCCAGGGGCGAGACGAATCGACGCGGGTTGCTGAAGACGCTGCGGGTGTCCCACTCCACCACCATGCGGGCCGGGCGATCGCTGCGGCTCCAGATCATGGCGCGATCGCGGAGCAGGTCGCCGGACTGTACGCCGTCGGTGAGTTGCGGGCGGTCCTTTACCGAAGCGATCACTGCCGGGGCCAAACCTGGCAACAACAGGCCGGCGCCGACGGCTTGCATCACACGGCGACGGCCGAGATCGAAGTGGCTCATGCAGGTGCCCTCTTGAGTATCAAAAGGGCAACTTAACCACGACCGGATGAAGCGGTTATGACACTGATCGTGTGATCAGTGGAGATCAAATGTGGGAGGGGGCTTGCTCCCGATGACAGTGTGACAGGCAATAAACATTTGACTGATCCACTGCTATCGGGAGCAAGCCCCCTCCTACCGGTTTGAGCCGTGTCAGGCCTTGGCGGGGGCGACGGCCAGCTCTACCACATCCGGACGCTTGATCAGCGCATACACCACACCGGTCAGCACGCTACCGGCGACAATCGCCAGCAGATACAGCAACGCATGGTTCATCGCATTCGGAATCACCAGCACAAACAAGCCACCGTGGGGCGCTGCCAGTTTGCAGCCGAAGTACATCGACAGTGCACCGGTCAAGGCGCCGCCGGCAATGCTGGCCGGGATCACACGCAACGGGTCTTTGGCGGCAAAGGGAATCGCGCCCTCAGAGATAAAGCACATGCCGAGAATCATCGCCGCCTTGCCGGCCTCGCGTTCGGTCTGGGCGAACTTGCGGCGCGCCAGGAACGTGGCGATGCCCATGCCAATCGGCGGCACCATACCCGCGGCCATGGTCGCCGCCATCGGCGCACCACTGGACGCCGCCAGTAAACCGACAGAAAACGCATACGCGGCCTTGTTGATCGGCCCGCCGAGGTCGACACACATCATGCCGCCCAACAGGATGCCCAGCAGCACCGCATTGGTGGTGCCCATGGTGCTGAGGAAGTCGGTGAGGCCGGTGAGCAGGCGCGCCACCGGTGGACCGACCAGGTAGATCATCGCCAGGCCGGTAAACAGGCTCGCCAGCAACGGAATGATCAGGATCGGCTTGAGTGCCTCCAGGCTCTGCGGCAACTTCACCGCACGGGTGATCAGCTTGACGCAGTAGCCGGCCAGGAAACCGGCAAAGATACCGCCGATGAACCCCGCGCCCAAGGTACCCGCCAACAAGCCGCCGATCATGCCGGGCGCAATGCCGGGACGGTCGGCAATCGAGTAGGCGATGTAGCCCGCCAGCAACGGCACCATCAGCATGAAGGCACGGTCGCCGACAGTTTTCAGTGCCGCCGCCAGGGTGCCTTCCTGTTCAAAGGCGTGGATGCCGAACACGAATGACAAGGCAATCAACAACCCGCCCGCCACGACCATCGGCAACATGAACGACACCCCGGTCAGCAGGTGTTTATAGACGCCGGTTTTTTCCTTCTTGGCCACCGCACCGCTGGCTGCGCTTTCCACCACGCCTTCCGCGAGGGCCTTGTTGAGGGTGGCTTCGGATTGCTTGAGGGCGATGCCGGTGCCGCAACGGTAGATCTTCTTACCCGCGAAGCGCTCGGTGGCGACTTCAATATCGGCGGCCAACAGCACCACATCAGCCTCGGCGATGGCTTGCGGGCTCAACGGTGTGCGGGCACCGACCGAACCTTGGGTCTCGACCTGCAGGTCATAGCCCAAACGCTTGGCCGTCTGCTGCAAAGCTTCGGCCGCCATGAAGGTGTGGGCGACGCCGGTCGGGCAGGCCGTGATCGCAACGATGCGCGGTGCCTGCTTGGCCACTTGTTCCGTGGCGACATACACCTGCGCCTCTTGCGCGCCGCGACGCAGTACGGCGTCGACATCCGCCAGCGCCTGGGCCGGCGTGCTCTGGAACACGCGCTTGCCGACAAACCGCTGCATATCCACAGGGGTGCTGCTGACCAGCAACACCCATTCGGCATCGTCGAGGGTGGCCTGGGACAGCTGGCGTTCCGGACGTTGCACATCCACCACTTCCACGCTGGTACTCCAGCCTTGGCGCTGCGCGGCGGCGTCCAACAAGCGGGCGCACAGCACACTGGTGACCATGCCGTTCGGGCAGGCGGTAACAATGGCTAACTTCATCACAAACCCTCTTATTGTTCTGTCAGCGTGCGCACAACAACGCCGCTTTCGAGGCGCGCCAACTGCGCGTCATCGCTGATGCCAAAACCGATTTGCGTCACCGCCATTGCGGCAATCGCCGTGGCGCGGCGCAGGGTCTGCTCCGGCGTATCGCCGCTGAGCAAGCCGTGCAGCATCCCGGCCAGCAGCGAGTCGCCGGCGCCGACGGTACTGGCCACCGTCACCTTAGGCGGTGTGGCGTGCAGCGTCGCATTCGAGCTGTACCAGCTCACGCCCGCGGCGCCGTCGGAGACCACCACATGTTCCACGCCCTGCAGGTGAAGCTGGCTGATTGCATCCGGGGCATGACCCAGGGCATCGGCCAGCTCTTCGGTATTGGGTTTGACCAGCCACGGGCCAGCTTTCAGACCGGCGCGCAGCGCTTCGCCGCTGGTGTCCAGGGCGACTTTCAAACCGAGGCTTTTCAGTTCCGTCACCAGGCGTTGAAACCACTGCGCACTGACGCCGCGTGGCAAGCTGCCGGCCACCACCACCGCATCAAAACCGGGAGCCATCTGCGCCAGTTTCTCCAGCAAGGCGTTCTGCGCCTGCTCCGTCACCTGCGGCCCCGGCGCATTGATGTCAGTGACCCGGCCATCCTGCTCGGCAATCTTGATATTGCTGCGCGTCTCTCCCGGCACACGGACGAACGCATCGCCAAACCCACGGCTGGCGATCAGTGCATCGAACGCCTCGGGGTTTGCGGCGCCGAGAAAACCGCCCACGCTCACCTCATGGCCCAGATCGGCCAACACCTGCGCCACGTTCACGCCCTTGCCGGCGGCATGGGTCAGCAGGGTGTCGCTGCGGTTGACTTCACCCGGCTCCAGGCGCGCCAAACGCACCGTCAGGTCCAACGCCGGGTTCAGCGTCAGGGTCAGAATCCTTGCCATCTACACGGCCTCCACTAGGGCACGCACTTCGGCGGGCGAGCCCACCGCCAGTGCTTTTTGCGCCAGGCCCTGGGCCTCGCTCAGACTGAATTCGCGCACGCGCGCCTTCACTTCGGGAATGCTGCGGGCCGACACGCTCAACTCATCCACCCCCAGGCCGATCAACACCGGCACCGCCAGCGGGTCTGCCGCCAACTCACCGCACACGCCGACCCATTTGCCATGGGCATGGGCGGCGCGCACGGTGATGTCGATCAGCTGCAGCACCGCCGGGTGCAGGCCGTCGGCCTGGGCGGACAGCGTCGGGTGACCACGGTCGATGGCCAGGGTGTACTGGGTCAGGTCGTTGGTGCCGACGCTGAAAAAGTCGACTTCCTTGGCCAGCACCGGGGCGAGCAATGCCGCCGACGGCACTTCGATCATGATGCCCAGTTGCACGTCCGCCACCGGGATTTCCAGGCGCAGGCGTTCGGTCATGTCACGGGCCGCACGCCATTCATCGACGCTGCCGACCATGGGGAACATGATGCGCAGCGGACGGTTATCGGCAGAACGCAACAGCGCACGCAATTGCGCTTCCATGATCTGCGGGCGTTGCAAGGTGAGACGAATGCCGCGCACGCCGAGGAAGGGGTTTTCTTCCTGGGCAATCGGCCAATACGGCAGCGGTTTGTCGCCGCCCACATCAAGGGTGCGCACCACCAGCGGGCGACCGCCAAGGCCGTCGAGCACACGACGGTATTCGGCTTCCTGGGTGGCTTCGTCCGGCGCTTGCGGGTGGGCCATGAAAATCAGTTCGGTGCGCAGCAAGCCGATGCCTTCGGCGCCCTGCTCCACCGCGCTGGCAACACCGGCGCTTTCGCCGATGTTGGCGAACACTTCCACGGCGTGGCCGTCACGGGTCAGCGCCGGTTCATGGCGTTGCGCCGAAGCGGCTTGCAGGCGCTGTTCGCGGGTGTCGCGTTCGACCGTGGCGCGTTGCAGGGTGGCACTGTCGGCGTCCACATGCAGGCGACCGCGCTGGCCGTCGAGCAACAGCGGCGTGCCGGAAGCCAGCAGCAACACCGCCGGGCCGGCGCCGACCAAGGCCGGAATACCGAGGGCACGGGCGACGATAGCGCTGTGCGCCGTCGTGCCGCCACGGGCGGTGAGAATGCCGGCGACGCGCGCCGGATCAAGCCGTGCAACGTCGGACGGACCGACTTCATCCATCACCAAGATGTAGGGCTCGCTCGGCTCCTGGGCGGTTTCAACGCCGCACAGTTGCGCCAGCACACGACGGCCAACATCCCGCAGGTCGGCCGCGCGCTCGGCGAGCAGGGCGTCCTGCAACGACTCCTGCTGCTTGGCGGCGGCTTCAATCACACTCATCCACGCCGCTTCAGCGCTTTCGCCTTGCTTGAGGCGGGTGTCGACTTCGTCGGTGAGTTCCGGGTCGTCGAGCATTTCCTGGTGGGTGATGAAAATCTCGCGGATCGCCTTGGAGGGGTTGCGTTCGATCAGGCCCTGGATATCGGTGCGCACCTCGCTCAAGGCGCTGTGCAGGCGCTGGCGCTCGATGGCGCAGGATTCTCCGCGCAGTGGGTAGTCGAACGTTTGCTGAACCTGGATATGCGCAGGGCCGATGGCGATGCCCGGCGCGGCGGCGATGGCCTGGATCTGGCTCCCGGCCACTGGCGCGCTGATCACCGGTTCGATATCGAGGGCTTCGGGCTGGGCGCTCAGGGTCGGCAGTGGCTCGACGTCTTCGCCCAAGCCTTCTTCCACCGCCGCCAGCAGCGCGGGCAGTGCGTCGCCGGCAATGGTCGGCTCGGCGACAAACTCCAGCACCTGGCCACGTCGAGCGCCGAGGCTCAACAGTTTGCTCAGGCTTTTCACCGACACGGCGCCCACTGGGCCATCGACGATGCGCACACGCACATCACCGTCAAAATTTTTCGCCAACTGGGCGAGGATCTTCGCCGGCCGCGCGTGCAAACCGTGGGCGTTGGCCAGGGTGATGCGTGCGCTGGGCCAGTCCGGAGGCAGTTCGCCGCCGAGCACTTCGAGGACCGCGCGGCTGCTGGTGGCGCGGCCAAGCTCTTGGCCACGCCCTTCGATCAGCAAGGCGCACAAGCGTTCAAGCAAGGCCTGGTGGGCTTCACCGAGGCTGGCCAGGCAGAACAGGCCATTGAGCGGCTGACCGAGGTAGCGCATGGGTTTGTCCGGGGTGACAAACGCCAGGCCCGGGCGCTTGACCGTCTGCTCGCTGTGCAACCACCACAGGCCATCGCCCAGGGGCAGCGCATCCACCTGCTGCAACACCGCGGCGAAACCATTGCTCACACAATCGGCCTGACGCAGCAGGCGTGCACCGCGCCAAACCAGCTCTTCGAAGTCATCGGCGGACACGCCCAGGCTGATCATCTGTGCATCCAGCGCCAGTTCCTGCGGCGCGCCTTGCAACAGTTTCAGCAACGCTTCGGCGGTGCCGGCACGGCGCAACGCCTGGCCCAGGTCGGTTTCGCCGAGGGCACGGGTGAGCAGTTGCAACAGGCGCAGGTGTTCGTCGGATTTGGCGGCAATGCCAATGGCCAGGTATACGATCTGGCCGTCGCCCCAGTCCACCCCTTCGGGGAACTGCAGCAGGCGCACGCCGGTAGAGAACACCTGGTCGCGGGTTTCAGGGGTGCCGTGGGGGATGGCAATACCTTGGCCCAGGAACGTCGAGCCCTGAGCTTCACGGGCTTGCAAACCGCTGAGGTAACCCTCGGCGACCAGGCCATCGGCCACCAGTTTTTCAGCGAGCAGGTGCAAGGCAGCAGACTTATCCACAGCCACCTGGCCCATGGAAATCTGCTCTACAGTGAGCTCAAGCATGCCGTTCTCCTAGTTAGTGCAGTGGCGCACTAGGTATTGTTTTAAACAAACAGTGTAAGGGGTGCTCATAAATAACTGACTGAGCAGTCAATTGGCAGTGGCTACTCAGTCGCGAACGTCGTAAAAATACGCTGGCTGAAACGTTTAATCTAGAGTTTATGGAAGACTACGCGTTAATTGCGCATCCTTGAACAACCACTCGGCACTTGAGCTGAGACATAGGTCCGGTGCTGGAATCGGTTACGATTGGACAAAATGTCGGGGCAAGCTCCAAAAAACAAGGAAATCCCGGTTTGAAACTCAGTGATATCGCACGTCTCGCCGGTGTGTCCGTGACCACCGCCAGCTACGTCATCAATGGCAAGGCTGAACAGCAACGCATCAGCAACGCAACCGTCGAGCGGGTGCGCGCCGTGGTCGAAGCCCATGGCTTTACGCCCAACCCCCAGGCCGCCGGGCTGCGCAGTCGGCACACGCGCACCTTGGGTTTTATCCTGCCCGACCTGGAAAACCCCAGCTACGCACGCATCGCAAAACTCCTGGAGCAAGGCGCTCGGGCGCGTGGCTATCAGTTGCTGATCGCCAGCTCCGACGATGAGGCCGACAGCGAGCGCCAATTGCTGCAACTGTTCCGCGCCCGGCGCTGTGATGCGTTGTTCGTCGCCAGTTGCCTGCCGGCCAGCGATGACAGTTACCGCGAGTTGCAAGCCAAGGGGCTGCCGGTGATTGCCATCGACCGGGTGATGGGCGCGGATCAATTCTGCTCGGTGGTCAGCGACGACCGCCAGGCTTGCAAACAATTGACCAGCAGCCTGCTGCAACCGTTGCCCAAACAGATTGCGTTGATCGGCGCACGGCCCGAACTGAGCATCAGCCAGGAACGTGCCGCGGGTTTTCGTGAAGCCCTCGAAGGGTTCACCGGCGAGGTGATTGTCGAACACGGTGAAGCCTTCAGTCGCGACTGCGGCCGACAGCTGATGGAGCAACTTCTGCAGCAACTGGGGCATTTGCCTGACGCGCTGGTGACCACCTCCTATGTGCTGCTGCAAGGTGTGTTCGACGCCCTGCATGACTTCCCGCTCAAGTCGCGCCCGCTGCGCCTGGGCACCTTTGGTGATACGCAGTTGCTGGACTTCCTGCCGTTGCCGGTCAACGCCATGGCCCAGCAACATCAACTGATCGCCGACACCGCCCTGCGCCTGGCGCTGGCCGCTATCGAAGAAGAGCACTACCAACCTGGCGTACACGCCATCGGCCGGACCTTCAAGCAGCGTATTCACGAGGCTTGAGCGTGGAGCTGATCGACACCCACACCCACCTGGATTTCCCGGAGTTCGACAGCGACCGCCGGGACGTCCTCGCCCACAGCCGGACGTTGGGCGTGCGGCGCATGGTGGTGCTGGGGGTGTATCAGCAGAATTGGCAGCGCCTGTGGGACCTGGCGCAAGCGGATGAAGGAATATTCGCAGCCTTTGGTTTACATCCGGTGTACCTCGATGAGCATCGACCCGCCGACCTTGTGCAATTGGGTAACTGGTTGACGCGCCTGCACGGCCACCGGCAGCTGTGCGCGGTGGGCGAGATCGGCCTGGATTACTTCCTCGAACAGCTGGACCGCGAACGCCAGCAAAGCCTGTTTGAAGCCCAGCTCAAGCTGGCGGCGGACTTCCGATTACCGGCGTTGCTGCATGTACGTCGCAGCCATGCCGCGGTGATCGCTACCCTCAAGCGCATCCGCCTGCACCGCGGCGGCATCATCCATGCGTTCGCCGGGAGCCGCGAAGAAGCCCGCGAGTACATCAAGCTCGGCTTCAAGCTGGGTTTGGGCGGTGCCGCCACCTGGCCCCAGGCCCTGCGTATGCACAAGGTGTTGGCGCAACTGCCGCTGGACGCGGTGGTGCTGGAAACCGACTCCCCTGATATGGCGCCCGCCATGTTTCCCGGTCAACGCAACAGCCCCGAGCACCTGCCGGACATCTGCACCGCCCTGGCCGAGCGCATGGGCATCAGCCCGCTGTTACTGGCTGAGGCGAGCACACGCAATGCGTGCGAGCTGTTCAATTGGTAGCACCGGCGTGACCACTTGCAGGTCCAGCGTCATTCGCTGCCGGTAGCGGGCGTAGCGCAGCACCAGGAAATGCATCAGCAGCATCACCAGCGAGACGTTGAACTGACCGATCACGCTGATCAGCCCCACCCACTCCGCCACCAGCGCCACAATCAGCACCATGCAGGTGAACACCACCATGCTCGGTTGCACCAGCGCCCAATGGTCCAGCGCCTTGAACTGGCGCAATTGGCGGGGGCAGTTCAACTGCACGATCCGTTGGCAGTACGGGCAGTCGAAAGGCTCTTGGATCGCGATGGCATTCAGTTGCCACGGCTTGAGTTCAAACCTGATATCACAATGGGCACAATGCCCTTTGATGCCGATCGCAGTGGTCATCGTCGTCGCGCTCCGTTGAACCTGAATTTGATTGAAACAAATTCTCCCCCCTTCACGCGGCCAGAAAAGGGACTCCGTGAAATCAGGACAGGCACTACACCAACAAGAGCTAATTCCCACACCACGGCCTTACACGCGAAACGCACCGATCAAGTGCTTCAACTCAATCACCTGCATCGACAGTTGCCGGCTCGCCGCCTCGGTCTGGTGCGCTCCTTCGGCGGCGTATTCGCCAGCCCGATTGATGGCCACGATGTTCTGGTCAATGTCGTGGGCAACGGCGGTCTGTTGTTCCACGGCGGCGGCGATCTGCTGATTCTGATCAACGATCATCCCTACGGCGCCGAGGATATTTTCCAAAGCCTGCTGGACTTTTTCCGACTGACCCACGGTGCCGTTGGCCATCTCATGGCTGCTGCCCATGGCCCTTACTGCCGCCGCCACACCGTCTTGCAAGCGGCTGATCATCTGTTCGATTTCCTCAGTGGAGTGCTGGGTGCGCCGGGCCAGGGTGCGCACCTCGTCGGCCACCACCGCAAAACCACGCCCCTGCTCACCGGCCCGCGCCGCCTCGATGGCGGCATTGAGTGCCAGAAGGTTGGTTTGCTCGGCGATGCTTTTGATCACTTCCAATACGCTACTGATGGACTGGCTGTCGGTGGCCAATTGGTTGATCACCCGCACCGACTGATCGATCTCCGAGGCCAGCCGCGCAATGCTGCCCTGCTGGGATTGCACCAAGCCACGGCCGCTGACGGTTTCGTCGTTGACGCTGTGAGCGCTGCTGACCGCCGTCGCCGCGCTGCGCGCGACCTCCTGGGCGGTGGACGACATCTGGTTCATGGCCGTCGCCACCTGCTCGATCCGGGTACGCTGCCCGGCAACCGCCTGATTGCTCCGGGCCGAGACCGTTTCCACCTGGCCGGCCTGGCGTTCAACCTGGCTGACGGTGTGCCCGACGCGCTCGATCAAGTCATGGATCTTCGCCACAGTGCCGTTGAACAGCTGACCCAGGTCGCCCAGTTCATCGCGGCTCTGGGCGACAAACGTGACGGTCATGTCGCCGGCCGCCACCTTGTCCATCATCGCGCCCAGCCGGCGCAGCGTGGTGCGGGTGGAGGCATAGAAGCCTGCGTACAGATAGAAGATCAGCAAGAACACCGCCGTCAGGGCAGAGACCAGCACCACCATATGCGTGCGATTCTGCGCCAGGCGCTGCTCCAACTGCTGCTCCAGGAACGTCAACGTGGCGTCGTCAAGCTGGTAGGTCCGGGCCATCAGTTGGCTGACGCTGTCGTAGAATCCCTGCCAGGGCGCGTCGAGGGTTTCGGCCATCACCACCTGCTCCTCAAACAACTCGCTGCCTTGCTTGAGGCTGGCACTGCTGGCCTGGGCCAGGCTGTCTAGCGTCGCGTGGGCCGCGTTGCTGGAGCCCAGGGCATCCTGCAACTTCAGGCCATATTCGGCTTGGAGTTTTTCCAATTGCTGCAGCAGTTCGTCAAAGCGCGTACTGGACGCCGAATTGAGAAACCCCTGGCCCAGGGAGTAAGCGCCCATCGCCCGACCTTCGCCGAGGGTCTGGGTGACCTGCGGGGTGACGCTGGTGATCAGTGCGCTGAGCTGGCGCAGATCACTCTGGGAATCGCGGCTCAAGCCGGATTGACTGGCGATGATCTGGCTGAGCATCTGGGCCTTGTTGAGCAACTTGCCGATCAGTGCACTTTTGCTCAGCAGCGACGTTTCCTGTTGCTGGGCCTTGAAGGCCGCAATCAACTCGTCGCGCTTGGCGTCAAACGCGGTGATTTGCTCAGGCTCGGTGGTCATGGCATTGAGGCCTTGCAGGCGGGTCAGCACGCTGTGTTCCAAGGCGCTGATCTTGCCCTCAAGGTCACCGGCCTTGCCGGATTGGCCAAGGGTCGCGTTGATCTGTACTTGGTTGTTGAGGGTTTCCAGGTCGCGGCGCAGGGCCAGGCTGCTGCCGAGCAAGTCGAGGCTTTGCAGCTCCACACGGGTCCCCTGGAATTCACGCCACGAATCACGCACCAGGTAGTAGTTGGTTGCCAGCATCGGCAGCAGGAACAACACACTGATCAAACTGAACTTCATGCCGAAGCTCAGGCGGTTCATCAACGCGACGGCGGGATAGAGCAAGCTCTTCACTGTGAACTCCCCTTCTTTTATTTTTATTGAGGCGCAGGGCGGCAGTTAGCCAGCATCTGTATAGCTCAATTTGAAAGGGAGTTTTGTAACTTAAGGTTAACGAAAGGAGGGGCACCACGGAAACAATGCGGGTTCACTCAGGATCCGGTGGGGGTGCTTCGCAGCCCAGCGCAGGGCAAGCCTGCTCACTACAGCAAGCCCTGCCCCACATTTTCCGATGTGTGTTCGCAGTCAGGGCAATACGGTCCAGATCGCAAACCCGGCATACCACAGCACCGCCGCACGCAGCAGCAGCTCCCATAGCCGGTCCAGGCTGTTGATGCCCTCGGGACCTACGGCCGGCGGCGGGATTTCGGCAGCGACCAAGCCGACTTTTTCCACCAGTTCAGCGGCGCTGATGTCCCAACTCAGCAGTTCGTGCAGCATCACGCGACCGACTGCGACGAAGTTGCCCACCAGGGCAAAACTGGCCGCCAGCAGGCGTACCGGCAACCAGTCAAATGCATGACGCAGTTGCCCGGCACGCTCAGCCACCAGGGGGTTCTTGCTGTGTTCACTGGCCAATGCGAGCAGGCGGTACGCCAACGCGGCAACTGGGCCCAGCAGGAAATACCAGAAAATCACCGCGAAAAAGCTCTGGTAGGCCTGCCACAACAGATGGCCCTGGACGCGTTCGAGCAATTGCTCGCCACTGTCGGCGCTCAGGTTCAGGTCACGCTCGGCGACATGCTCGGCCGCTTGCAGGTCGCCACGTCGCCAGGCATCGCGGAAGGGTCCGAGCCCGGCGAGCAGATCACCGCGGCCCAGGCTGTAGATCACGACCAGCAGGTGCACTGGCAGTGCCAGCAGTCCGTAGGCCACCGGCTCCAGTACCAGCAGCAACAAGGCCAGTAGCGCGACGGGGAACAACACCAGTAACGCCAGAATCAGCCAGGGTTGCTTGCCCATGCGGGGGCTCGATTCCAGCTTGGCCAGTTCGCGCAACCAACCGCCATCACGTTGCAATCGCTGGCGCAGCGCCGAGAATTTCTCGATCCATACGGCCAGTACCAACACCAGGAAACTCATCGTGCGTGTCCTCCATCCTGCAGGGCGCTGCGAAAGCGCATCCAATCAAAAGCGGGGCCGGGATCGGTCTTGCGCCCCGGGGCGATATCGCTGTGACCACACACGCGCTGGGGAGTAATGTCGGGGTAAGCCGCCAGCAACTGGCGGCTCAGATCGATCAGCGATGCGTATTGGGCATCGGTGAACGGCAGTTCATCCGTACCTTCCAGCTCAATCCCCAAAGAAAAGTCATTGCAGGTTTCTCGCCCCTCGAACTGCGAGACCCCGGCATGCCAGGCCCGATCGAGGCAGGATACAAACTGCGTCACCGTACCGTCGCGCTCAATCAGAAAATGCGCGGACACCCGTAGGGCGGCAATCCCTTCAAAGTAGGGATGTTCCGTGACATCCAGGCGATTCTGGAAAAATTCCTGCACTTTGCCAGTGGCGAACTGCGCCGGTGGCAGGCTGATGTTATGCACCACCAACAGTGAGATTTCGCCTGTGGGGCGCTCGTTGAAGTTGGGTGAAGGGCAATGACGGATGCCCTCGCACCAACCGCTGGTGGGGTCCAACTGCATACAGGTTCCTTGAATGAGACAAAGTATGACCAGTATGCCGCGTTCGCCCCTCCGGTTGCGATCACTTGCCGTGATTGAGTTGCCGCAACTTGCTCACTACCGCGGCCAACGCGCGCTCGAACAGCGGTCCGTCATCCAGGGTATGCAGCACGCCACGCTTGAACGCCAAGGCCAACTGGCCGGCGCTTTTCTCCAAGACCTTGAGCCCCGTGCGACTGGTAAAAATATACGTATGGGCTGGCGCCATAATCGCCGTCAACTTGCACCGCAGCGCGTTGGCGTCGTCTGCCTGGAACACCACCCAGCCTCCCACCTTGAGTTGATGGGCCCTGAGCAGGTCGGGGTCGTTGTCCGGCAAGTCGGTGACCTGATCGGAGGACGTTGCGCTGAGTACAAACGGCTCGCGCACTTCGATCAACTCATCAACGCCTTCAGGCGCCTGGACATGCAGGGCCTGCAAGCGCACAAAAAATTCTCGCGTGCTGAAGGGGTCGAACGCCGCGCTGGTCAGACCGTCGCGCAACGCCTTGAGCAAACCGGACAGTTGCTCGAGTAAATGGCGCCCGGCTTCGGTGTCTTGTTGCAGGCTGACGCTCCAGATCAGCTCGTCCATGGTGCGCAGGCCCGCTTGCCATTGCACTGACTGCTCGCCGTGTTTGAGGCTGGCCAGCAACAGCACCTGGCTCCAGGCCTGCTGCAGGAACTGCACGACCGGACGCGGCAGGACCTTGCCTAACAGCCGTTTATTCAGCACATCGGCCACGCGCTGGCGGGCGGCTTCGGTGCGCACGCGCCCGGCTTCGGCATCGCGGGTGTGCTGTTCAAGCAAGTCGCTGCGCCGCCGTTCATCGGCGGTAAACGCGCTGAACTCCGCGAGCAATTGGGAAAAAATCGCCGGATCTTCGACGAACTCATTGAGCAAGCGCTGCACCACCTGCTCAATGCGCAGGTAGAGGTGGTCATGCTGGTAGTCATCACGCGGGCTGCTGCCCATGGCGGCCGCCGCGATTTCATTGAGCAGGCGCCGCGCCGGGTGGCTGGGGTGGCTGAAAAAGCTTTTGTCCACCACCGCTACTTTCAGCATCGGGATCTGCAGGCGGCCGATCAGGGCCTTGAAGGCATGGGGTATGGCGCGGTCGTTGAGGATGAATTCGAACAGCAGCGCAATCAGGTTGATCACGTCTTCGTCAGCCGCCTCCACCACCCGCGACTTACCACTCTTGACGCTGACTCGGGTGAGCAACTGCTCAAGCTGGTTACGCAGGTCGAAATCGTCCTCGGCCTCAGGCTCCGGCACGTACTGCTGCAAGTGGGAGAGCAGGCGCAACAGGTCACGGGTGGCAATGGGCAGCGGTTCGGCGCTGGCTTCAAGCGTCGGCGCCACACTGCCGCGTACCGCGGTCAGCAATGGCTGGAGCGCGGCGAACGCTTGCTGGCCATTTTCGTCGACGAGCGGGTCGGCGGCCGACGAGGTTTCTTCAGGCGGGAGTTCACGCCCCGCACGCCCCTCGATGCGGCGGCAAGGTACGGCCTTGAGTTCAGGCAATACACCCGTCGCGACCAGCAATTGGTTGGCTTCGCCGTAGAGCTGGTCGGCATCGCTGAGCACGTATTTTTCAAACAACTTGAGCATGATCAGTTTGACGCGGATCTCCACGCCCAGGCTGCGCCCCGCGCGCAGGAAAAACTCACACAGCAGTGCCGGACCCAAAGGGTTCTCACGCTCATCCAGGCGGTTGCCCAGCAAAGCGCTCAAGCGCGCCGTGAGTTGCCCCAGGGCCAGGCCGTCACGGTGCCGCACCCGCCCCAGCATGGCTTCAAGCGCTACGGCTTTCTCCAGGTCATCCTTGGAAGACCCCGGCACCGCGTCATAGGAAACCACGGGCACCAGTTGCAACTCCCCTCGCCCCGCCTGGCCCAGGCTGGCAAAAGCTCCGAACAGTTGCTCCATGAACACGCGTTCGAAATTCTTGCGCTTGAGGCGCAGGTCGCGCATGGCTTCAAAGAAAATATGGTGATCTAGGTTGTTGCGCGCCTTGTCGGCCATTTCGAACAACGTGTCGTCAGCGTTATCGAACAGGTCCTGCAGACCTTGTTGAAGCTGTTGCGCGGCCTTGTCGCGCAGCTGCTGCAACACCACCGGCAGGCGGGCGAGCGGCGATGGCGTAGCGTGTGCCTTGTTGATTGGCACCACCTTTCCGTCATTGTGCATCCTGGCCTCCTGAAACGGCGGTATTGGGGTGGGGAAACATCGGGTACGGGCCCCGTCGGGAACCAGAAATAACCGCTTATCCTCAAGACGTCAAAGCTATGACGCCAATTGCAAGGCGCGAGATTATCTTGCAAATGAGGGGGGTTGCGCCAGCAAACTCTGCCATTACGCGGTAAATGAGTGGTGAGCCTGGGTTCGAACGCACACTGCCCCTATAATCGGGACACTTTGTCTGTGGAGCCTGTTATGCCGAATCTCCGTCTTGCCGACCTCACCGCCGAAATCGAAGCCAACGTGCGCCGCGCACTGCTGGAAGACATCGGCAGCGGCGACATCACTGCGCAGTTGATCCCGGCCGAACGGCTGGCCACGGCCACCATCATTACCCGTGACACGGCGGTTATCGCCGGTACAGCCTGGGTTGATGCGGTGTTCCGCCAACTGGACCCGCGGGTTGCCGTGCATTGGCAGGTGGCCGACGGTGAACGCGTCAGCCCCAACCAGGCGCTGTTCCACCTTGAAGGCCCGGCACGCTCGCTGCTCAGCGGCGAACGCTGCGCACTGAATTTCCTGCAACTGCTGTCCGGCGTCGCCACACGCGCCCAATTCCTGGCGGATTTTGTCGCCAGCACCCAGGTCAAGCTGCTGGATACCCGCAAGACCTTGCCGGGCCTGCGTCTGGCGCAGAAGTACGCAGTCACCTGCGGGGGCTGCCACAACCACCGTATCGGTTTATATGACGCGTTCCTGATCAAGGAAAACCATATCGCAGCTTGCGGCGGCATTGCCCAGGCGATTACGGCCGCCCACAAGATCGCACCCGGCAAGCCGGTGGAAATCGAAGTGGAGAGCCTGGAGGAACTGCGCGAAGCCCTGGCGGCAGGCGCCGACATCATCATGCTCGATGAGTTGAGCCTGGACGATATGCGTGAAGCCGTGCGCCTGAACGGCGGCAAGGCCAAGCTGGAGGCCAGCGGCGGGATCAATGAAAGCACCCTGCTGCCGATTGCAGAGACCGGGGTGGACTACATCTCGATCGGCGCGATGACCAAGGATGTGAAGGCAGTGGACTTGTCGATGCGCCTCAGTATCTAGCACCTTCGAAATGCGTGTGTGGTGAGCGGGCTTGCCCCGCACTGGGGTGCGCAAGCAGCCCCAACGAGGCCGCCGCGTTTTGTCAGGTAAAACGGGGGGGTAGGTGTTGGGGCCGCTTCGCAGCCCCGCGCGGGGCAAGCCCGCTCACTACAACGGCGTTTGAGTGACCAGGTCATTCATCTTGCAATGCTCTTTCGGTGTCGATGCGCCTTAGTATCCAGCGCGTTCGAAAATGCGTGTGTGGTGAGCGGGCTTGCCCCGCGCTGGGGTGCGTAGCAGCCCCAACGAGGCCGCCGCGTTTTGTCAGGCAGAACGAGGTGGCAGGTGTTGGGGCGGCTTCGCAGCCCAGCGCGGGGCAAGCACGCTCACTACAACGGCGTTTAAACGACCAGGTCATTCATCTCGCAATACTCTTCCCACTCGACACCCAGCACCTCGGCCGCCTCTCTATGCAAGGCCAGCCGTGCCGCTTCGAACTCTTCCGGTGTCGATGTGTACTTGAGGGTCAGCTCCCAGGGCTGGTAGCCCTGGCTTTCGGCCTCGTCCTCGAATGCCCACTGAATCTGGTCGCGCTGGTCATCGGCGCTCAGGTCCTTGATCTCTTCTTTAAGCTGCGGCGATTCCTCAAGGTATTTCTCGAGGGCTGCTTGATGCCGAACTTCCTGGGTCATTTCAGTCGTGGTCATGTCGTTCTCTTAGATCGAGGAATGGGGATGCATCTGGGTCATCAAGGTTGCGCAGATACAAAAGAGCGGGCGCAAATGCCGGCTCGTCTGGCCTTCAGAACCATTCTGGGATCATCTGAAAACATTGCCTTTGAAACGGTGGAACCTTTGTTGCCTTTTTGCCCGAGACAGGAATCGAACCTGCGACCTTCGCGTTACGAGTGCGCTGCTCTACCGACTGAGCTACACGGGCGGTGGGCTAAAGCTAGCACCGCATCGGAAGTCCGGCAACTTGCCGCCGTCAGCGAGCAATCACCCCTTGGGCCCAGAAGCGTGGCTGAAGGTAAGTGCCATGGGCGTCCAGGTACTGCTGCTGGGCTCGCTTGATGTGAGGTACGTCACGCACAGCGATCACGATCAACAGACCAACGGCCAACACGCTCAGTGTTTTCCATATACCCCAGGCGAATGACCGCTCGACACCGACAGCGGTTCGCCACACATGCAGCGCCATCAACCAGCCCACCACCAGCGCCAACCAGACTTGAGAGTTGGGCATCACCATCACACCGTCGACCATCGATTGCACCAACGCACCGATCAGCGCGGCAAACAGACACAGCCGCAGCAGGTCTGCACGTTCGGCGCACTGCGCACGCTCACGCAGTACCCCGAGCGTGGCCCACCCGCCTCGCCACGCCAAAACCGTAACGCACAGCGCCGATGGCACCCCCCATTCACTGGCCCACTGCAGGATGGCCTGGTGGGGGTGAGCGGCAATCTTGTTGGCAACATCGGCAAAATGCATCGGCCCGAACCCCAGCCATGGCCTCTCGACGAGCATGTGCCAGGCCTGCCACCAGATCGGGCCGCGCCCCGACAGCGAGGTGGTGAGGCGATCGCCGGCAGCATTGGCGATCTCGATCCCGAGGTAATCCGCCAACACCGCAAACACCAGCCAATACAGCAACAACCCGCCAAGCACTGCGGCGAGTTGCCAACCCAACCAGCGTCGGCCCCATGGCCCCAGCACTGCCAACACCCCACCCGCCGCGCCCATGCCGAGCCAGGTGCCACGCGTGCCGCCGCCGATCGCGATCATCCACCACACGCACAGCAACGTAAACACTGCAGCTTTGAGCGAGCGGGAGAGCGTGGGGATCAACAAGGGCAGCGCCAGCAGCGGCAGGGTGAACGTCTGGAATTGACCGTAGAAGCGTTTGTTGGAAAAGCCCGACAGCAACAGGTCAGGATCCAGCGTCCGCTCGGCAGCGGCGAACGCAAGCACGCCCGCATACACGTATTGAACCGACTTGATCAGGCACAGCAGCACCACCACCATGATCAAGACGCGATCCAAAGGCTCGCCCCCGTGACGACGCAGCAAGGCAAACGCCACGGCAATCGCCCCGCAACTGACAAACAACGCCACTTCGGCAAACGCCCAGAGGGGCTGATGGGCCAGCGCTGATGACACCAGGCCCAGCACGATAATCAGCATCAGGCCCAGTGCGGTGGGCCGGTCCGTCAACCGTTCAACGGGGACGACCGACAGCCCGTACAGCACCGCGCAGAACCCGACGGCGATCTGCATCGCCCGTTGCAAATCATGCCCACTGAACGGTGCACAAATCCCGACAACCAGCAGACACACCACTGTGACCAGAAAAATACTGCCGCGCTGCTGTACGGATAACGACATCGGCCACCTCTTACGTCCATGTTGACGGTTCAGCACTTATGCCCCGTCGGCGCCGCAGCCCTTGGCGACATATTTTGCGTCGGCGGTGGTGGTGCATTTCCAACCGGTGGTGGCATTTCGCGTCAGGCTGATGGTCTTGCCCACCACCGGCGCTGGAGCGTCGAGTATTTCGCAGCTGATAGAGCCCGCCCCCGTGCCTACATCGCCTGCCACGTCGATCTTGCAGTTGGCTGTCGGGCTGGTGCCGCCGATCAATGCGAGGGTCGGTACGGTGCCCTGGTTGAGGGTGTCTTCGTACCCGGGTTTCAACGCAGTGATTTCAGCCAGGCCTGCGGTGAACTTGGCCTTGGCCTGGTGGGTGGTGTACATGGGCAGGCCAATGGTGGCCAAAATGCCAATGATTGCCACGACGATCAACAGCTCGATCAGGGTAAAACCTTTTTGACGTATCACATTCACTCTCCAGGATAGAACTCATGACAGGGCGCTTCCTGCGCCCCGTATTTTGCAGCGGCGCCAGTGTACTCATCCGCAGGCGGTCAAGCGCCTGCAAGACGCACATTCTGACATTTTATCCTGCACTGCCAGCGTGTCCGAAGTCGTCACCTGACTACGCTATAAATCTTCGACGACCTCTGTGCGGAACCGTGACATGGACAACGCTGCAACGATCTACGCCTGGGAAGGCATCAACCGCAAAGGACGCAGGGTGTCCGGGCAAACCACGGGGCACAACCTTGCCCTGGTCAAGGCTCAGTTGCGCCGGCAAGGCATCAGCCCAGGGGCTGTGTACAAGAAATCCGCCTTGCTACCGAGCCTCGCGCCGTCGATCAAATCGGCGGACATCACCCTGCTAACTCGACAGCTGGCCACGCTGCTGAAGGCTGGAATCCCACTTCTACAAGCCTTCGACATTATCGGTGAAGGCTTCGAAAGCCGCCCTGTGCGCGAGCTGGTGCAGGGGTTGAAACAGGCAATCGCCGCCGGCACCAGCCTGGCCGAGGCGCTGCGCAAACAACCGCGCTATTTCGATGAGCTGTACTGCAACCTGGCGGCCGCCGGCGAACAGGCTGGCGCACTTGAAACGCTGCTGGAGCGCGTGGCGATCCACCGCGAAAAGAGCGAGCAGCTACGGGCCAGGATCAAAAAGGCCATGACCTATCCGATCGCAGTCCTGGTGGTCGCCAGCCTGGTCACCGGCGTGCTGCTGATACAGGTAGTGCCTCAGTTCCAGAGTTTGTTCGCCGGGGTTGACGGCAAGTTGCCCGAGTTCACCTTGCAGGTCATCGCCCTCTCCGAGTTCACGCAAAGAGCCTGGTGGGTCGTGGCCCTGGGCATGCTTGCCGGAGGCTTGGGGTGGCGCCAAGCGTATCGCACCTTCCCTGATTTTCGTCTGCGGGTAGACGCCGGTTTGTTGAAAGCGCCCCTGGCAGGCAAACTGCTGAAAAAATCCGCAGTGGCCCGCTACGCCCGTACGCTTTCCACCACCTTCGCCGCCGGTGTTCCATTGGTGCAGGCGTTGGATTCCGTGGCCGGCGCCGCCGGTTCGGGGCCATTCAGACAGGCAATCGAGCATATGCGACATGATGTATCCACCGGTATGCAATTGAATCAATCCATGGCCGCCAGCGGCCTGTTTCCCAGCATGGCGATCCAGATGACGGCCATCGGCGAAGAGTCGGGCACGTTGGACCGCATGCTGGAAAAAGTCGCCAACCATTACGAGGCCGATGTGGACAACCTGGTCGATAACCTCACCAGCCTGATGGAACCGCTGATCATGGTGGTATTGGGGGGCATCGTCGGCGCGCTGGTGATCGCCATGTACCTGCCGGTCTTTCAGTTGGGGAGCGCGTTTTGAGCCTGCTATTGGTTGAACAGCCCTGGGCTTTTGTGGCGATGGCCGGGGTGCTGGGGCTGATCGTCGGCAGTTTTCTCAACGTGCTGGTGTGGCGCCTGCCGAAAATGCTCGAACGGGAATGGCGCGCCCAGGCCCACGAAGTGCTCGGCTTGCCCGCTAAGCCTGCCGGGCCGACCTACAACCTGATGCACCCCAACTCCTGCTGCCCGCACTGCAACCATCCGATACGCCCATGGGAAAATATCCCGTTGCTCAGTTACCTGTTTCTGCGCGGCCGCTGCGCCCATTGCCAAGGCCCGATCAGCGCCCGCTATCCACTCACTGAACTGGCGTGCGGGTTGATCTCGGCCTGGGTGGCTTGGCATTTCGGCTTTGGCTGGCAGGCGGGCGCGATGCTGGTGCTGAGTTGGGGCTTGTTGGCGATGAGCCTGATCGATGCCGACCATCAACTGTTGCCGGATGCGCTGGTGATGCCGCTGCTCTGGCTGGGACTGATCGTCAACGCGCTTGGCCTGCTGACGACGCTACCCGATGCCCTCTGGGGCGCGGTTATCGGGTACATGAGCCTGTGGAGCGTATTCTGGCTGTTCAAGCTGGCCACCGGCAAGGACGGCATGGGCCACGGCGACTTCAAGCTGCTGGCACTGCTCGGTGCCTGGGGTGGCTGGCAGATCCTGCCGATGACACTGCTGATATCGTCGCTGGTCGGGGTGTTCGTGGGCTTGATCCTGATGCGCCTGCGCAAGGCCCGGGCGTCGACACCGATGCCGTTTGGTCCGTATCTGGCAATTGCCGGCTGGATTGCATTGCTCTGGGGTGGTCAAATAACCGACTTCTATTTGCAGTCTGTCGGTTTCAGATGACCACTTCTGTTGCAACACCCTGGATTCTAGGCCTCACCGGCGGCATCGGCAGCGGTAAAAGCGCAGCGGCCCAGCACTTTATCGACCTGGGGATCGACCTGGTGGACGCCGACCACGCGGCGCGCTGGGTGGTCGAACCTGGCCGGCCGGCACTGGCGCGCATCGCCGAGCATTTTGGTGCCGGCGTGCTGCAGCCGGACGGCCAGTTGGACCGAGGGGCATTGCGCAAGCTGATCTTTGAAGTACCCGAAGAGCGCCGCTGGCTCGAAGCCTTGCTGCACCCGCTGATTGGCGATGAGATTCGTAGCCATCTGGCGCGCGCGAAGTCGCCTTACGCGATACTGGTGTCGCCGCTGCTGATCGAGTCCGGCCAGTACAGCATGACCCAGCGCATCCTGGTGATCGACGTGCCGCAATCGCTGCAGATTCAGCGTACCCTGCAGCGCGACGGCATCAGCGAACAACAGGTGCAGGCGATCCTCAAGGCCCAATCCAGCCGCGAAGACCGCTTGAACCATGCCGATGACGTGCTGGTCAACGACCAGGACCTTGCCTGGCTGCACAGCGAGGTCGAGCGACTGCACCACTTTTACCTTACTTTGCGTGGAGGCCGATCATGAGCCAACCCTTGACCGTCGACTGCCCAACCTGCGGCGCCCCCGTGGAATGGACAGCGACCAACCTCAACCGGCCGTTCTGCTCGGACCGCTGCAAACTCATCGACCTGGGCGCCTGGGCCGCTGAGGAACATAAGATTCCGGTGGCCCCGGATGCCGAAGACGAGCTGTTTTCCGAAGACCTTCCGCCGCGTCACTAAGGGCGCATAAAGGCATATTCCTGCTGGTCGTCGAGGTTTTCTGCAAGGTATTGCAGCTCGTCGGCCAGGTCTTCAAAACTGCGCACGCCCTTGCTCTGCTGCACCACCGCGCTGAGCATGGCGCGCAGGGTCAAGCCTGGGTCGAAACCGATTTCCAGCGCCGCATCCTGGCTTCTGCGCAACTCCTGCCGTGCCCACTCATACACACTCATGATCTGTGCTCCCGCCTTGCCTAGGAAAATTTCGCAAAGCATGGGCCTGGTCGGCCGGGCGGGATTTGATCTGGGTCAACGCTCTGAATCGCCGTCCTTCCAGGGCGCAGAGAGGTAGCGCGTACGGTTGAAAGTCTCCAGCCATTCCGGGCAGAACACCACCAAGGCGCTGATGACCATGCCGTTGATGAAGGCTTCGGGAAAGATGATCAGCCACAGATAACCGACGAAATCCTCCAGCCATTCCGGCATGGCAAAACGACCGTCGAGCCACAAAAGCCCCAGCCCTAGTAGCAAGCACAGCAGCGCCGACAGCGCGGCCGCGAAAAAACCGGAACAGAAGATATACACAAAGGGATTGCGTGGCTGCGCACGCTCGACCAGCAGCGCGCAGGCTTCGGTGACCAGCACCGGCAGCACGATCAGCAGCAGGCCGTTGACGCCAAGTGCTGCAAGGTCCTGGCGCCCCAGCACCATCAGACCCAACTGGGCGGCAAAGCCACCGACGATGGCCAGGGGCCAATCCAGCAGCAGGGTCACGGCAGTCATGCCGATAAAGTGGTAGGACACCCCCGTATCAAAATCCCGCCGCACCAGCCACAGCATGAACAACGCGAACACGGTGCCGAACAGCAGATGCTGGCGCCGTCGGTCGGCAAACAGTTCGACCCAAGGTGAACGCAAGATGGCCCACGCCACCACAGGTGCGTACAACAGCCAGCCGATGCCCATTGTTGTCGGCGCTAACATGGCGGCACTGATCACGGCAGTACTCCCCCTGCGTCGGACATTAGTCGGATGATCAGTCTACACCGACGTTTCACAAGGGTACTTCCTGCGGTCATCATTTGGGCGCTAAGCTGCTAGCTATGGATGACTCTGATTACTTGCGCCTGCTCACCGTAGCGGCCGAACAAGCCAATGCGTTCTTGTCCAATGCCCGCAAATGGGAGCGTGAGCGTTGGGTCTGCCAGCGCCTGCTGCAAGGCTTGAACGTGCCCTACCGGGCCGAAGAATTCCACGCCGCCGGGCAAGAGCCGCCGGATGTGCTGTTTCGCGATGCCAGCTTCGAGGTGTTTTTCGTGCTGGACGAGGGCCGACGCTTGAATGACGAATGGCGCGACGAGTTGCTGCGCCGACGCAGCGCGTTCTCCCTGAGCCAGTTGGTGCGGCGCGAAGCCAAGCCGCGACGCATCCCGGCCCATGAGTTCTTACTGCGCCTGGCGCCCACGCTGCGCAAGAAGGCTCATAACTACAAAGAGCGCGGCATGGACCTGGGGGAACTGGATATCGTCGCCTTCACCAGCCTCAAGCGCGAAGTGCTCGACCTCAATAGCCACTTCCCGCCACCGACGGAATACCTGCGCCAGGGCTGGCGCTCACTGTCGCTGGTAGGGCCGACTTTCGCACGGGTGTTGTTCGCCCATCCGGATGCGCCGGATTTCTTGCGCAACAACCTGGGTCGCAGCATAGTGTTCGACGTGGGCATCAGCCTCTGAGCCCCCGGACTGTAACGTGGCGCCCTTTTGCAACGTCTACCTGACGAGGCCTTTATGACCAGCCGCCTGAACCCCGATGACCAACAGCATGTCGAAGAGTACCTGCAACTCTCCCAGAACCAAGTCGAGCGTAAGCCTTTCCGGCCGTGGCTGCTCCTTGGTGTGGTGTTGGCAGTGGTGATCGGCCTCGGCTTGCTGAGTCGCCTTTTGAGTTACCTGACGCTATGAGCTGCCTGGCGCTCGCGGGGGTAACTGCTCCGATTTCTTTTAGCCTTGCGAGATATCCCCATGACCCATCGTATTATTATCGTCGGCGGCGGCGCCGGCGGCCTGGAGTTGGCTACCCGCCTGGGTAAGACTCTGGGCAAGCGCGGCACCGCCAGTATCACGCTGGTGGACGCCAACCTGACCCATATCTGGAAGCCCTTGCTGCACGAAGTGGCAGCCGGTTCGCTGAACTCTTCGGAAGACGAACTCAATTATGTCGCCCAGGCCAAATGGAACCACTTCGAGTTCCAACTGGGGCGCATGAGCGGGCTCGACCGCGAACAGAAGAAGATCCAGCTGGCCGCCACCCTCGACGAAGAAGGCCGTGAGCTGGTGCCCGCGCGGGTACTGGGCTATGACAGCCTGGTGATCGCAGTCGGCAGCACTACCAACGATTTCGGTACCGAAGGCGCAGCGCAACATTGCCTGTTCCTCGACACCCGCAAACAGGCCGAGCGCTTCCACCAGCAATTGCTCAACCACTACCTGCGCGCCCATGCCGGGCAGACGGATGTGGTGGAAAAGATCAGCGTCGCCATCGTCGGCGCAGGGGCTACGGGGGTCGAACTGGCCGCCGAGCTGCATAACGCCGCCCATGAGCTGGCCGCCTACGGCCTGGACCGCATCAAGCCGGAAAACATGCACATCACCCTGATCGAAGCCGGCCCGCGGGTACTGCCTGCGCTGCCGGAGCGGATCGGCGTGCCGGTGCATAAAACCCTGGAGAAGCTTGGGGTGACGGTGCTGACCAACTCCGCGGTCAGCGAAGTGACTGCCGATGCGCTGATCACCAGCAGCGGCCAGGTCATCCCTGCGAGCCTCAAGGTATGGGCAGCCGGTATTCGCGCGCCGGGTTTCCTCAAGGACATCGATGGCTTGGAAACCAACCGCATCAACCAATTGCACGTGCTGCCGACGCTGCAAACTACCCGCGACGAAAACATCTTCGCCTTCGGTGATTGCGCCGCCTGCCCGCAAGCGGGCACCGACCGTAACGTGCCACCACGGGCCCAGGCGGCTCACCAGCAAGCTTCACTGTTGGCCAAGTCGCTGAAATTGCGCATCGAGGGCAAGGACCTGCCGTCGTACAAGTACACCGACTATGGGTCGCTGATCTCGCTGTCGCGGTTCTCGGCGGTGGGCAACTTGATGGGCAACCTCACCGGCAGCGTAATGCTGGAGGGCTGGTTGGCGCGGATGTTCTACGTGTCGCTGTACCGCATGCACCAGATGGCGCTGTATGGGGTCTTCCGCACAGCGATGCTGATGCTGGGCAGCAAGATCGGGCGCGGGACTGAGCCACGTCTTAAATTGCACTGATAACTCGGTCTCGGATGGGACCTTGTAAAGGTGGGAGGGGGGTTTGCCCCCTCCCACATTTGCTTTGCGGTGAGTTCAGGATTTACGCGCACAAAAAAAATCCCCGTATCTTTCGATACGGGGATTTTTAATATGGTCGGGGTAAGGGGATTCGAACTCCTGACATCC
>NZ_JBYVMD010000057.1:0-31734 GCF_058145955.1 Pseudomonas sp. A39 | reverse complement strand
GTGTGGAGCTGGCAGAACAGCCAGTGGACCAGCAACACCATGTTCGAAGTCAAACGCACCGACGACCTGCCGGTCGTCGGTTCGCAGAACCTTTACCTCACCGGCCACGATGAAGTGCACTCGCTGTCGAAAAACCTCGACGTGCCCAACGTGCGTTTCTGGATGAGCTTCGGCGAACACTACATCAACGTGTTTACCGTGCTGAAGAACCTCGGCCTGCTCTCCGAAAAGCCGGTCACCACCGCCGAAGGCCTGGAAGTCGTGCCGCTGAAACTGGTCAAGGCCGTGCTGCCCGACCCGTCTTCGCTCGCGCCGGGCTACACCGGCAAGACCTGCATCGGCGACCTGGTCAAAGGCACCAAGAACGGCCAACCCCACGAGATGTTCATCTACAACGTGGCGTGCCATGAAGAAGCCTTTGCCGAGACCGACAGCCAAGGCATCTCCTACACCGCAGGTGTTCCACCGGTCGCCGCCGCGCTGCTGGTGGCGCGTGGCGAATGGGATGTGAAGCACATGGCCAACGTCGAAGAACTGCCGGCTGAGCCGTTCCTGAAAGCGCTGGACGTGATGGGCTTGCCGACTCGGATCAAAGACGAGCACGGTGATCGGGCTTGGGATGCAATTGCCTGAATAGGCGATCGCTGACCGAACAAAACGGTGGGAGGGGGCTTGCCCCCGAGAGCGGTAGATCAGTCACAGCTGTATTGACTGACACACTGCAATCGGGGGCAAGCCCCCTCCCACATTTTGTTTTAGGGTGTCTGTTACTCCAAGTTCCGGGCCGAGTTGCTCAGCGCCCTCGAACATTGTAAAAGCGCCGGCGCCAACTGCCGCTCCGCATCCGCCCTGCTCCACCGACTGGTGGGCGCCACCACATGCACCGCCGCCACCGGCCGGCCATTGGCGCCCAGCACCGGCGCACCAATGGTCATGTCGCCCAGGAACAGCTCCTGGCCATTCACCGCATAGCCCTGCTCGCGCACTTGCTGCAACGACTCCATGATTTTGTCGACTTCCGTCAGCGTCTGGCTGGTGTGCGCAATACGCTGGCTGTTCTCGATCAACACCAGCGCCTCGTCCTGCGGCAAGGCACTCAAATACGCTCGCCCCGACGCCGTGCAATACATCGGCACCCGCGAGCCGATCGGCATATGCACCGGCACAAAGCCCGAGCTGACGAACCGTGCGATATAGGTCATGTCGTAGCCCGCAGGTTCGGTGAGGCACGAGGTCTCACCGGTCAATCGCGTCAACTCCGAGAGAAACGGATTGGCCACCTCGATCAACGAATGCGCATCCAGGTAACTGAAGCCCAACGCCAACACGTGCGGTGTGAGTTGGTAATGCCGTGTGCGGGAGTGTTTCCGAAGGTAACCCAGGCTCTCAAGGGTAAACACCATACGCTGGGCCGAGCTTTTGGTCATGCCGGCGGCCTCGGCCACCTCTGCAAGGCTCATGCTGCGGCGTTGGGCACTGAAGGCCTTGAGCACCGACAGGCCCTTTTCCAGGGATTGGTTGTGCAGACTGTTGCGTTCTTCGGACATGGAGGACTCGCGGTCAGGTCGATCAGGCGTGGCGATATTTCTACTCTAAATCATTAAAATAGACCACTAAATATCGCATACCGATACGAATAGTTCATTTTGTCTACTTTATATAGCGACATTCGATTTTTTTAAATCGAAATGGCACAGAGCTTGCGATTTCATCGGCAGCCGCTTGCGGTACTGACTTTCCGTTTTCCTTCTGGAGTAACCCGATGAACAGTCTTTCGCCCTTGTTTCGCCGCCTTGCCTTCGGTCTCTGCGCCACGTTCTGCGTCAGCGCTGCGCACGCAGAAAGTGCGTCCTCGTACAAAGTCGGTGCAACGGCCAGTGGTTCGCCGTTTACCTTCCTAGACATCAAGAGCAACAGCATCCAGGGCGTGATGGTCGACGTGGCTGAGGCCGTGGGCAAGGCCGGCGGTTTCACCAGCCAGATCGAGCAGACCAACTTCGCCGCACTGATCCCCTCCCTGACCTCCGGCAAGCTCGACTTCATTTCCGCGGGCATGCTCAAGACCGAAGAGCGCACCAAGGTCGTCGACTTCAGCGCCCCGGTGTATGCCTACGGTGAAGGCCTGATCATCAACACCGATGACAACACCGCCTACCCCGACCTGATGCCGCTGAAGGATCAGGTGGTCGGCGTACAGGCCGGCACCGTCTTCTATGACCAGTTGAACAAGCTCGGCATCTTCAAGGAAATCCGCACCTACGACTCCATCGGCGAGATGGTCCGTGACCTGTCCCTGGGCCGCATCAAGGCCGCCGTGGGTGATCAGCCGGTGGTCGCCTACCAGATCCGCCAGAAGCTGTTCAAAGGCGTGAAACTGGCGCCGGACTACAAGCCCACCAATGTCGGCGAAGTGTGCCTGGTGGTGCGCAAGGGCGACACAAAAACCCTCGAACGCCTGAACACCGCCATCGCCAGCATCAAGGCGGATGGCACCCTCGACAGCATCCTGAAGAAGTGGGGACTCGATACCCAGGTGCGCCCATGAACCCGGCTGAGTTCCTGCAAAACGCCCAGGACTTCTTGCCGATTTTGCTGCAAGGCGCCTGGGTGACGATCCAGATCACCGTGCTGTCGTTCCTGCTCAGCAGTGCCATCGGCCTGGTGCTGGCGTTGCTCAAGCTGTCGCCGATCCGTGCGCTGTCGTGGACGGCGAGCACCATCATCAACGTGATCCGTGGCCTGCCGATCATCGTGCAGCTGTTCTACATCTACTTCGTGCTGCCCGACATGGGTGTGCACCTCACCGCGTTTTATGCAGGCGTGATCGGCATGGGCATCGCCTACTCGGCGTACCAGGCCGAGAACTTCCGCACCGGCATCATTGCCGTCGAACAGGGCCAGCGTGAAGCCGCCGAAGCCTTGGGCATGCGCTCGACGCTGATGATGCGCCGGGTGATCCTGCCGCAAGCGTTTCGCATTGCGCTGCCGCCGTATGGCAACACGCTGGTGATGATGCTCAAGGACTCGTCGCTGGTGTCCACCATCACCGTCGCCGAGATGACCCGCCAAGGCCAACTGATCGCCTCGTCGACCTTCCAGAACATGACCGTCTACACCTTGGTCGCCCTGCTCTACCTGCTGATGAGCCTGCCGCTGGTGTATGGCCTGCGCCGCATGGAACAGCACCTGGGCCGGAGGAAAAAAGCATGATCGAGATTCGCCAACTGCAAAAACACTACGGCAGCCACCGCGTGCTGCACGGCGTCGACTTGGACGTGGCCAAGGGTGAAGTGGTGTGCCTCATCGGCCCCTCGGGCTCTGGCAAATCCACCCTGCTGCGCTGCATCAACGCGCTGGAGGCCTACGACGGTGGCGCGATTACCGTGTTCGGCGAAACCGTGCAGCGCGGCAGCAAGACCGTGCACGCCCTGCGCAGCCGCATGGGCATGGTATTCCAACGCTTCAACCTGTTCCCCCACCGCAGCGTGCTGGAGAACGTGATGGAAGGCCCGGTGTACGTCAAAGGCGAGTCGCCCAAGCAGGCCCGCGAAGAAGCCCTGGTATTGCTGGAAAAAGTCGGCTTGAGCGCCAAGGCCGACGCCTACCCGGAACAACTCTCCGGGGGCCAGCAACAACGCGTGGCCATCGCCCGCGCCCTGGCGATGAAACCCGAAGCCATGCTGTTCGATGAACCCACCTCGGCGCTCGACCCAGAACTGGTCGGCGATGTATTGGCGGTGATGCGCACCCTCGCCGATGAAGGCATGACCATGATCGTAGTCACTCACGAAATGGGTTTTGCGCGGGAGGTGGCAGACCGTGTGTGCTTCCTGCATGGCGGCTACATCGTAGAAAGTGGCGCGGCCGAGCAAGTGCTGGGCAATCCGCAGCATCCGCGCACCCAGGATTTCCTGCGGCGGGTGCTGCACCCCACTGGTGATACGCGGAGCCTGTCATGAAGTCATTGTGGTCAGCGACTGCGCCCTCGGTGGTGCCGACGCCTGCGTTGAGCGAATCGGTGAAGGTGGATGTGGCGATTGTCGGCGCGGGGTATACCGGCTTGTCGACGGCGCTGCATTTGGCCGAGCGTGGCGTCAGTGTATGTGTATTGGAGGCCAACGAGCCGGGCTGGGGCGCGTCGGGACGCAACGGTGGGCAGGTCAACCCGACGCTCAAATACGACCCCGAGCAACTGGTGCAAATGTACGGTCCGGAGCGCGCCGAACCGTTGATCTCAACCGTGTCGAATTCGGCCGACCTGGTGTTCAGGCTGATCGAAAAGCACGGCATTGATTGCGCGCCGGTGCGCAAGGGTTGGATGCAGGTGTCGTACACCGAAAAAGGCGTGGCAGGGTTACATGCACGCGCGGATCAATGGGCCCGACGCGGCGTGCCGGTGCAGCGTTTGAACGCAACGGCGGTGGCCTCGCGCATGGGCAGCGACGCTTTTGCCGGCGGCTGGCTGGACGGTCGCGCGGGTGCGATTCAACCGCTGGCGTATGCCCGGGGGTTGGTGGGCGCGGCGCTGGCGGCGGGTGTGCGGATTCATGGGCACAGCGCGGTGACGGGCTTGCATCGCCAGGGCTCCGGCTGGCAGTTACAGACCGCTAACGGTGCACAGGTCACGGCCGATCAAGTCGTGCTGGCCACCAACGGCTACAGCGGCAACCTGTGGCCGGGCATGGCTCAAAGCATATTGGCGGCGAACAGTTTTATCGTCGCGACCAAGCCTTTGAAAGGCCATGCAGTCGACAGCATTTTACCGGGCCAGGAAACCGTCTCCACCGCACAAAGGCTGTTGCTGTACTTTCGCAAAGACAGCCATGGCCGCTTGCTGATGGGCGGACGCGGGCTGTTCAACGACCCCACCTCGCCCACCGATTTCGCCCACCTGGAACGCTCGCTGGCGTTGCTGTTTCCGCAGTTGGGGCCATTGGAATTTGAGTATCGCTGGGCGGGCCGTATCGCAATCACCCGTGACTTCATGCCCCATGTTCACCAGCCAGCGCCGGGGCTCACATTAGCACTGGGCTGCAATGGCCGTGGGATCGCACTGTGTACCAGCCTGGGCCAGCAATTGGCGGGCAAGCTGTGTGACAGCCAGGCAGAGTTCGCCTACCCGGTGACACCGTTGCAGCGCTTGCCGATGCATGGGTTGCAGCGGTTTTACATTGGGGCAGGCGTTGCGTGGTATAGCGTGTTGGATCGGTTCAATATCAGCTGAAATACGTCCCCTGTAGTGAGCGAGCTTGCTCGCGCTGGGCTGCGCAGCAGCCCCCAAACCCGACAACCGAGCCGCATCAGGTATACCGCGCAAACCGTCCTGGGGCCGCTTCGCGGCCCAACAGGAGCAAGCTCCCTCGCCACAAGGGATCGCATTTAGCCATGAGTTCCAGGACTTTTCCCACAAGGGTTTCAGGTTGTCGCTCGGAACTTCGCTGACTAACCTCTGCGCCGTCGCTGCCAATTCAGCGGCCGGATTTGACCGTCCGAACCCAAAGTGCATCTGCATCAACATCGATCCAGGCGTTTCTTTTGCGTCTGCTGTATCGTGTCGCGGCAGCTGTACGCGGGATACCTTCGGGTATGCCGGGCTACTTTGGGACCGGTCGGTCAACCCGCGTATAGCTGCCACCCTCTTTCGCTTGACCGCGAATCGTGGCGGCTCAACTCCCAAAGAGATTTGACCATGATCAAAGACAGCCCCAATCCCCCAGAAACACTCTTCACCGTCCGTGCCGACTTAGACACGGAAACCTTGCTGGCCAACGCCTCCCAAGACCTCGCCGCCATCAACGACATCGCGGCCCACCTGGCATTTGAAGTAAACGGCGCCCAACGCAACATTGCGCTGGGCATCTGCCGCATGCTGGAAGGGGTGCAACTATTGGTCGACAAGGCGCTGAATACGGCTTACCCCGCAGCCTGAATCGTCAAAGACGATCGTTCCCATGAACGGGAACGATCTCAAAACACCGACCACCCAATCCGCTCACTCAACAACTCCAACGCCTTCATCCCCGCCAGCGAATTCCCCGCCGCGTTCAGCTCCGGCGACCACACGCACACCGTAAACTGCCCCGGCACCACGGCAACGATCCCGCCCCCCACTCCGCTCTTGCCCGGCAGGCCGACGCGATAAGCAAAATTCCCTGCCTCGTCATACAGCCCGCTGGTGGCCATGATCGAGTTGACTTGTCGGGTCTGTCGGGCGGTCAGAATCTGTTCGCCGCTGTGGGCACTCGTGCCCTCGTTGGCCAGGAAGCTGAACGCCTTGGCCAGATCCACGCAGCTCATTTGCAGCGCGCAGTAGTTGAAGTAGCTGTGCAGCACGGCATCCACGTCGTTGTGGAAGTTGCCGAAGGATTTCATCAGGTAGGCCATGGCGGCGTTGCGCGCGCCATGCTGGGCTTCGGATTCGGCGACGACGCTGTTGACCAGGATGTGTGGGTTGCCCGACAGGCGCCGCACGAAGTCGCGCATCGACAGGATCGGCACGGCGAAGCGCGACTGGTTGATGTCGCAGATCACCAGCGCACCCGCATTGATGAACGGATTGCGCGGGCGCCCGCGTTCGAATTCCAACTGCACCATGGAGTTGAACGGCTGCCCTGACGGCTCGTGGCCCAAGCGCTCCCAGATGGTTTCGCCGCCGTGGTCGATGGCCTGCACCAGGCTGAACACCTTGGAGATGCTCTGCACCGAAAACAGCGTGTCCGCATCACCGGCGCGGTAGGCCGAGCCGTCGTTGCCGTACACGGCGATACCGAGTTGGTTGGCCGGTACATCGGCCAGCGCGGGGATGTAATCGGCGACTTTGCCGAGGCCGATCAGTGGACGCACTTCGTCGAGAATCGACGAGAGCATCGCCTGCATGTCTTGTCCTGTCATCTGTGTTGGAATCGCTGGTAAACGGGTCGCGGAGGATACTTCAATGCGCGCGGAAGCCCCACATAATCTCAACCACCCGCTCGGCAATCACCAGGTACACCAGGATCAGCAACAGTTGCAGCGCCAGGTGATAACGCAGCTTGGCCAGCCGGCGAATGCCATCGCTGATATTCAACACCGTCAGCAATGCGGACAGGATGATCAACCCCCACCCCGCGACATCGGACGCAAACACGCCGATAAACAGTTCACGTTGCCCGACCAATGTGTGCGTCCCCGCCGCAAACAACAGTGCACACACCAGCAGGTTCTTCACGTTGTCGAAGATCTGCGTGCTCAGGTCGTTTTCCAGCAGCGCCATATAGCGCTTCCATAGGGTCTGCATGGCTTGGTACCGATCAGGGATGGCTCGTCACTCAAAGTAGTCCAATTGCCCGTACACTGCACCGCTGCGCTCACCCTTTGAGGACCTTTGCATGAAACTGATGATCGCCCTTGCCGCCCTGTTGTTGGTATCGGCATGTACGTCGACGCCGCCGCCCCAAGACGCCACCGCCTCTGTTTGCCTGGCCGGCGGCGGCAGCATGAAGCAAGTCGGCAAACTGCAGAGCTGGAAGTGCATCACGCCCTACAAGGACGCGGGCAAGGCGTGTACCGATTCGAGCCAGTGTGAAGGCGAATGCCGGACCAGCGTGACCGCATCCTCCGAAAATCGCCCGGTAACCGGCGCGTGTCAGGCGGATAACGGCCGCTTTGGTTGCTCGGCCACTGTCGAGAAAGGCCAGCTGGGCCGGGCGATGTGCGTGGACTGATGAGCGCCACATTTTTGCGGACTGTAGGCCGCGTTAAAAATGCGCCACATCCGACACCCGATCATCCAGCACGTCCCGCGCCAGCGCCCAGGCGCGGTCTTTGGATTCCACCACCAGCAACGGGTAGCCCCACGCCTTGCCAAACATCACGGCAAAAGGCTTGAGCGCCAGCCGCTGCGCAGCGCTGGGCTCGACCTGGATCATGCCCTTGACGTACGTGCGCAGGGCCGGCCTGTTTTTCTTCATCCAGATCGACGCCTGTTTGCGCTCTTCGTGGGAGTGTTCGTGACTGTTTTCATCTTCGGCCTTTTCATGCAGCAGCACAAAGGCTTGCTGGCGGGCCAGCAGGCCTTCGAAGACCACGAATGCATCGTCGGGCCCGCCTTCGTTTGGCGCATCAAAGACGATTTTCACCACTGGGAATGTTGAACTGTCGAGTCGCATGGCAGAGCTCCTTAATGAGAGTGGATCTCATCATAGGGATCTACCTGCTGGACGGCATTGCACAGAATAGCCAGAATGTTTCGCAATTCAGCCAAGCTGTGAAACCGCCATGACGCGCCACCGCCTTGATCAATTCGACCCCTCCAGGGCCAAGGACGCCGACATGATCCCGCGCGCCGTGGTGGCCGTGGGCGCTACCAGCACGTCCCAGACCTGGGAGCATGCACCGCATGTCCATCGCAAGGCCCAGTTGATGTACACCCTGCGCGGGGTGATTCATTGCCAGATCGAGGCCGGTATCTGGATTGTGCCGCCCCAGTGTGCGCTGTGGATCCCCGGCGGCCTTTCACATGCGGCGCGGGGGGCCGGCGAAGCCGAGGTGTATTGCCTGCTGATCGACCCGCACGCCGCTGGCGCCCTGCCCCCGCAATGCTGCACGCTGGCGGTGTCCGGCCTGTTGCATGAGTTGATTACTAAGGCGGTAAGCTTTCCGCATTGGTACGAAGAGGACGGCGCTCAGGGCCGGTTGATCAGCACGCTGCTGGACGAGTTGGCCCAGGCGCCCATCGAAGACTTGCACCTGCCGATGCCCCAGGACCCACGGTTGCGGCGCCTGGCCGACAGCCTGCTGGCCAACCCCGGCGATAAGGCCACCCTCGGCCAGTGGGCCGTGCGCATCGGCATGAGCGAGCGCAGCATGACGCGCCTGCTGCTGGAAGAGTTCGGCCTGAGTTTCGGCCGCTGGCGCCGGCAGTTGCATGTGATCCTGTCATTGCAACGCCTGGCCAGGGGTGAAAGCGTGCAGCGGGTCGCCCTGGACCTGGGTTATGAGAACGCCAGCGGCTTTATCACCATGTTCCGCAAGGCAATGGGCCAACCGCCCGCGCGCTACCTGGCGGATCGCGCCGGGGCCTTCAGTGCGAACGCGGCCGCGACCATTGCGTTGCACGCGCTCCAGGCGCCGGCTCAACGCTGAACCGGGATCCGGATGTCACCGTCCCGGCACTGGGTCTTCACGCTCCTGGGGCAACCGGCAAAGCGCAATTCCTTGCTCAGGCATATCCGTACTTCAGACAACACCTTGCCTTTGCAGATCACCGCCACACTGTGGTCGCCCATGGCGGGGTTGCTCTCGCGGAACAGCTGTTCGATGTCCCGGGCTTGCAAATAATTGGGCACATTGAACGGCTGCAGTTGCGGTGGGATCTGCACGGCGCCCAACGCCGCATCAGTGGCCTCCAGGTAGCGCGAGGCCTCCAGGCCGCTGCAGGTCCCGTGCTTGGCCCATTCATGCTTGAGCAGTGAGCGCGTGGGAAACATCAGCGCGCCCTTGGCCATGTCTTCGGCCTAGAGTTGCGATTGAGGCTCGCACGACGCTGGCCACCCGCCCCGAGCGTATTGCGGCCACAGTCCGTGCAACACGAAGCCGTAGCCTTTGCCCGAACACTGCTCGTTGTCCGGGTGCGTCAGGCAGAACGTCGGCGACCATGACAGCGACAGCACATAGAAATCAAAATCCCCCGCCGGCCGCTGCTCCCGTGGCGCCGCCATTGCACTTGTGGCAATGGCCAGCCACAACACCATCCAGTATTTCATCCCCGTGTTCCTTAAGAAAAATGAATCACTACCCTATTGCAACTACCCAGGATGATGGGGGTTACGTTGTAGCACCTTGTCGAGGATCCGATCGGTCTTCAACGCCTCGATCGCCTGTGAAGGGTGTTCGGCTTCCCCGCGGATATGGGCGTTCATGGCCAACACATGGTGCCACTGGATATGCGCGTGGCAAGGCACGTCCAGCACCTCGTCGACCTCGCCTTCCAGGCGCAGCGGCTGGTCCTCGAATACTGCAAAGGTAATGCGCCCCTTGCTGCCAATCAGCTCGACCCGGTCTTCACGACGGTCGGCGACAAAGTTCCAGCAGCCCATGCCCAGCGCGCCGGACGCAAATGTCCAACAGGCCGTCACGGCATCCTCGGCGGCATACTGCCCGGCCTGTCGCGCGGTGAAGCCCGAGACCTCGACAATATCCCCAGCCAGGTACTGGAACAGATCAAACCCATGGCTGGCCAGGTCGGCAAAGTAACCGCCACCGGCAATCAGCGGGTCGGTGCGCCAATTGGCGGCGTCGGCGTCATCGGCGCCCGGTGGCTTGCACAGGGTCCAAGTCAGGTGGCGCAGTTGGCCGATGCGCCCCTCTTGCAGCCACTGGCGCACTTGTTGGAAACGCGGCAGCGAACGGCGGTAGTACGAAACAAACAGGTGCAGGCCGGCACGCTCGAAGGTGCGCTGCATCAATGCGCTTTGCTCGGCATTCAATGCCATCGGTTTTTCGACACAGCAATGCTTGCCCGCTGCGGCCACCATCAGACTGTATTCAAGGTGGCTGTCGGGTGGCGTGGCGATGTACACCGCGTCCACCTCGGGATCGTCGATCAGGGCTTGGGCGTCGGTATAGAAACGGGCAATGCCATGGCGCGCCGCATAATCGCGCACGGCTTCCTCGCGGCGCCCCATGACGGCCACCAGCGCCGAACCTGGCGCTTTGTAGAAGGCGGGTCCACTCTTCAATTCAGTGACACTGCCACAGCCGATCATGCCCCAGCGTACGGTGTTCATCGGTTTCCCTCGTGCGTTTTCGTCAATCGGGCAGTATCCACATCCCCACACGTCAGCGCCATAACCACTTAGCATGACAATTGCATTACACTTTTATGACAATCATCTCACTGCGGGGGCACAGACGATGAAAATCAGGGCCACGGTCATTTGCGAACACGAGGGGCATATCCTCTTCGTGCGCAAGGCCAGATCGAAATGGGCGTTGCCGGGCGGCAAGGTTGAACGCAACGAGCGCCCGGTCGGCGCTGCCGAGCGCGAGCTGGAAGAAGAAACCGGATTGAACGTGGACGGCTTGCTGTACTTGCAGGAACTCAAGGCCCGCGACACCCTGCACCATGTGTTCGAGGCCTCGGTGGTGAACATCGAAGACGCGCGGCCTCGCAACGAAATCGTCGACTGCCAGTGGCATGCCTATGGCGCCATGGATGAACTGGACACCACCGACGCCACCCGGCATATCGTCAGATCCTTTCTGCGTCGCCTGTAGTTCAGCGCTCTGTCCGGCGTATTACTCAACCCCAGGCTGCAGCAGCAACGCCACCAATGCACTCCACCCCGTCTGATGGGACGCCCCCAACCCGCGCCCGGTTTCCCCATGAAAATATTCATGGAACAACACCAGGTCACGGCTGGCCGGGTCCGCCTCAAGCTGCGCATACCCCGCCATCGACGGTCGCGAACCGTTTTCATCCCTGAGAAACAGCCGCGTCAGCCGCTGACTGAGGCTGTCGGCCACTTCCTCCAGAGAGGACAGATAACCGCTGCCGGTCGGGTACTCCACCGAGAAGTTATCCGCGTAGTAGCGGTGAAATTCCCGCAACGACTCGATCAGCATGTAGTTCACCGGCATCCACAGCGGCCCGCGCCAGTTGGAGTTGCCGCCATACAGCCGCGAGTCGGATTCGCCGGGTTGGTAGCGTGCACTGAGGGTGTTGCCGTTCATTTGCAGCGCCAGGGGTTGCTCGGCGAACGCCTTGGACAAGGAGCGCACGCCAAACGTCGACAAAAACTCGCTGTCATCGAGCATGCGCCGCAGCAGGTCCTTGGTGCGCTCACCGCGCAACAGCGCCAGTAACAGGCGGTTGCCCTGCCCTGGCTCATTCCAGCGCGAGACCAGCTTGGCCAGGTCGGGCCGGTGCTTCATGAACCCGAGCAGGCGTTCGCGCAAGCCTTCCAACCCCTCATGCTCACGCTGCTCCAGCACCAGCACGGCAAACAGGGGCATCAGCCCGACGATAGAGCGCAGACGCACCGGCTCGTTCTGGCCGTCGGGCCGGTGCAGCACATCGTAGAAGAACAGGTCCTGCTCATCCCACAGGCCTTCGGCGCTCTCGTCGACGCGGTTGATGGCGCCCGCGATGTACAGGAAATGCTCAAAGAACTTAACGGCGATGTCGACGTACACCCCATTGCGCTTGGCCAGCTCCAGGCCGATACGCATCAAGTCCAGCGCATAGGCCGCGACCCACGCCGTGCCGTCGGCCTGATCCAGCTGGTACCCCGGCGGCAGCCCGGCCGAGCGGTCGAACAAGGCGATATTGTCCAATCCCAGGAAACCGCCCTGGAACAGGTTGCGCCCTTCGGCATCCTTGCGGTTGACCCACCAGGAAAAATTCAGCAGCAGCTTGTGGAAAATCCGCTCAAGGAAATCCATGTCGCCTACGCCGTTCAGCGCCTTGTCCTGCTGGTACACCCGCCAACTGGCCCAGGCGTGGACCGGCGGGTTCGCATCGTCGAAGCGCCATTCATAGGCCGGCAATTGCCCGTTGGGGTGCATGAAGCGGTCTTTCACCAGCAGTAACAGTTGCTGCTTGGCATACCCCGGATCGATCAGCGCCATGCCCACCGCCTGGAAGCCTTGGTCCCACGAGGCATACCACGGGTATTCCCAGGTGTCGGGCATGGAGAGGATGTCGAAGTTCGACAGGTGCCGCCAATGAGTATTGCGGATATGCAGGCGCTCAGGCGGCGGCGCAGGTTGCGCCGGGTCGCCGTCGAGCCATTGGTTCACATCGAAATAGTACAGCTGCTTGGACCACAGCAAGCCAGCCAATGCCTGGCGTTGCACATTGCGCGCATCGTCGTCGTGGATGCCGTGTTGCAAGGCGGCGTAGAAATCATCCGCCTCTTGGCGGCGTTGTTCGAACAGCTTGCGGGCGTTGACCGGCGGCGCGTTAACGGCGGCAAACCGCAGGTAGAGGGTTTTACTCTCAAGGCCTGCCAATTCGAGGATGAAGCGCGCCGCGACTTTGGTGCCGCTGTCACGCCGAATCGCCGATTGAACACCCTCGACCACGTAATCATTGATGCCGTCCTTGAACGGCCCCGTCGCCGGCTGGCCATCCAGGCGGGGAACGTTGGTTTCGTTCTCGCAGAACAACCACTCCACTCCCTCCTGGCCCCAGGCGCTGAGATGCCGATCCGGCCGTTCAGGATGGCGCGCCAGCACCTGCTCCCCGTCCATCTTCAACTGCGGCTTGGGCGCATCAAAGGTCCAGCTCCAGTCATTGCGCGCCCACAACTGCGGCATCACCTGCAAGCGGGTCGGCTGCTCGGAACGGTTGTGCAGCGTGATACGCATGAAGAGGTCGTCGGGCTGATGCTTGGCGTACTCGACGCTGACATCGCAGTAGCGGTTGTCTTCGAACACGCCGGTGTCAAGGATCTCGTACTCGGCATCCTCCAGGCCACGGCGGGCGTTTTCGCGGATCAGGTCATCGTAGGGAAAGGCCGCATGGGGGTATTTGTAGAGCATGCGCATGTAGGCATGGCTCGGCACGCCATCGACGAAAAAGTACAGTTCCTTGACGTCTTCACCGTGGTTGCCCTCGGCGTTATTGAGGCCGAACAGGCGCTCCTTGATGATCGCATCGCGCTCGTTCCACAGGGCCAGGCCCAGGCACCAACGTTGCGCCTTGTCGCTGAAACCGGCGAGGCCATCCTCACCCCATCGGTAGGCGCGGCTGCGTGCGTGTTCGTGGGGGAAGTAAGTCCAGGCATCGCCATCGGCGCTGTAGTCTTCGCGCACCGTGCCCCATTGGCGTTCACTCAAGTAAGGGCCCCACTCGCGCCAACGCTCGGCATCCTGCTGCGCCAGGCGCTGGCCTTCGAGGGTTGCAAGTATTCGGTTGTCGGGTGTGGCCGTCATCGGGTCCTCCATCGCCTACCAGGTGAGAGGCAGTGTAGAACCCAATGACGCCCGGATGCACATGAAGACTTAGAAGATGGCGTAGGTGTAGTTGAAGATCAGGCGAGTCTGATCCTGGTCGGGGGTGCCAGTGTTTTTGCCGTGATAGGTGCCGGTGCGCAAGGTGGTACCGAAGCCTTTCAGAGGACCGGCTTGCACCACGTAGTCCAGACGGAAGTCGGCTTCGTTTTCTTTCTGGTCAGGGCCGCCGGCAACCTTCGACTTGATGTCCGAACCGTCGAGGTACGCCACGGAAGCCTTCAGGCCAGGCACGTAGGCCTTGAAGTCATACGAGTACTGACCAAAGTTGACCTGCTCGCCCGCGCGGGAGAACTGGCCCACCACGGCGTCGGTAAACAGGTAGAAGTCGCTGCCGCCGGCGCCTTGTGCGTGCGGGTCGGCCAGGCTGCCCTGATTGACCCACACAAAGCCGCCGTCGTCACCCACGCCAATGTGGCCGAGCATCAAGCTGCTGCCGCCCAGTTGGTAAGTGAAAGCCGCACTGTAGGTTTTGTTGTCCACTTCGTTGGCGTGCTTGGCAAAGCCGCCGTTGTTGTTGAACTGGTAGCCGCTCTCGCCGTTCTTGCCGTCGCTGGTGCTGTCGAAGTAGCGTAGGTCGGTCTTGAACGACTGGTCATTGCCCAGTGGCAGCACGTGGACCAGGCCGACGTAGTTCTGTTTGTAGAAGTCTTGCAGTTGGGCGTAGTAGTACTGCAACGTCAGGTTTTTCGCGATGGCGTTGTCGGAAGAACCAAACGGTTTGTAGTCCACCCCGCCGAATTTGAAACTGTCGCTGTCGCGGGTACCGCCTGCCACGCTCAAGCCTGTGGAGTTACTGGAGGCACGGCCTTCGGCGCGGTTCAACTCACCGCCGGTGAAGGTGACATTGGGAATGTCATTCGAGGTAAGGATGCCACCGTCAAAGGTCTGCGGTGCCACGCGGCTGTCGTTGGAAACCAGGATCGGCAGAACCGGTGCCAAGCCACCACCGACGTGCAACTCGGTCTGGGAAACACGGAACTTCACGTTGCCCGCCGCGCGACCGAAGGAATCGGCAGGCTCGGTGCCGTTGTTCTTGGTCGGAAAAAAGCTGTTGCCGTTGCCCGCCAGGCCTGCGCCCGCCGTGTGACCATCGCCGCCGTCCAGGCGCAGCGCGCCGAAGGCCATGACGTCGAAGCCCAGGCCAATGGTGCCCTGGGTAAAGCCGGATTTGTAGTCAAAACGCAGCGCAGTTGCCGCTTCGCGCAGGTCGTTGTTGGTCCCCGAGCGGTTATCCGCGCTGTAGTACATGCTCCGTGAGCTGACAGACGCATGGCTGTCTTCAAGGAAACCGCTGTGACCATTGCCGGTGCCCAGGGCACCGAGCCCGAAATCATCAGCGAATGCGTGTTGTGCAAGAACGGCGGCGGTGATCGACAGCGCCAGTGTAGAAATTTTCATTAACGACGGCCCCTAAACATTTTTTTATGTGTGCGGTGTGCATAACGGCGTTTTCATCCTTGCAAACGTGACGATTCTTTCATGCCGGCCGGGGCGGACTCCGTGAAGAATTAGTTAGGAAAACCGCGCGGAAATGAAATTTTCCGCGGGCTGTTTTTTGTCATATTCACGTCATCTCATTCATTTGCAGAATGAAGTCCTGAGGAATCTTCGTTTGCAAGCAAGCCTTGCGCTCAACAAAATCCAGGCAAAGGCCACCTTCACCGTCATCGCCATCAGGAATTTTTCTATGCCCACCAACGCACATGTCTGCCCCGATGAGATCCGCAAGGGCTTTTCCAAGGCCATGTCCGACATGTACCGAGATGAAGTTCCACTGTATGGCGCGCTGATGGAGTTGGTGGCCGAGACCAATACCCGCGTGCTCGACACCGAACCGGGCCTGGCGCAGCACCTGCAACGCACCGGCGAAATCCAGCGCCTGGACAGGGAACGCCACGGCGCGATCCGCCTGGGCACCGCCGCCGAGCTGGCGACCATCAGCCGCCTGTTCGCAGTGATGGGCATGCAGCCGGTGGGCTATTACGACCTGACCCCGGCCGGCGTGCCGGTGCACTCCACCGCCTTTCGCGCCGTGCACGAACAGGCGCTGCAAACCAGCCCGTTTCGGGTGTTCACGTCCTTGCTGCGCCTGGAACTGATCGAAAAACCCGACCTGCGTGCGTTTGCCGAAACGGCCCTGGCCAAGCGCTCGATCTTTACCCCAAGAGCCTTGGCGCTGATCGAACAAGCAGAAAAGGACGGCGGCCTCAATGCCGTGGACGCGGATGAATTCATCCACCAGGCCCTGGAAACCTTCCGCTGGCACCACACCGCCACCGTCACCGGCGCGCAGTACCAGCAACTGAGCGACCAGCACCGCCTGATCGCCGACGTAGTCGCGTTCAAAGGCCCGCACATCAACCACCTGACCCCCCGCACCCTGGACATCGACCAGGTCCAGGCCGCCATGCCAGGCAAAGGCATCACACCCAAGGCCGTGATCGAAGGCCCACCCCGCCGCCGCTGCCCGATCCTGCTGCGCCAGACCAGCTTCAAGGCCCTCGACGAACCCATCGCCTTCACCGACGCCCAAGGCAGCCACAGAGCACGCTTTGGCGAGATCGAACAGCGCGGTGTGGCCCTTACGCCCAAAGGCCGCGCGCTGTACGACCAACTGCTGAACGCCGCGCGCGACGAGCTGGGCGCTTTCCCCAATGAAGGCAACGCCGCACGTTATGTCGAATTGATGGAACAGCACTTCCAGGCCTTCCCGGACAACCACGCCCAGATGCGTGATCAGGGCCTGGCCTACTTCCGCTACCTCACCACCGAGCAAGGTGTGGCGGCGCGCGGCAGCGCCGAGCAACCGCGTACCCTGGAAGCACTGATCGCAGCGGGCCACATCGATGTGGAGCCGTTGGTGTACGAGGATTTTCTGCCGGTGAGTGCAGCGGGGATCTTTCAGTCGAACCTGGGGGATGCGGCGCAGAGTCACTACGCGGCCAATTCGAACCAAGCCGAGTTTGAACAGGCACTCGGCCGCCGGACGATTGATGAATTGAAGCTGTATGAGGAAACGCAGCAGCGCTCTATTGATGAATGCACCCAGGCACTGCTGGCCTGAATTGAAGTGCCCACCCGGCTCAACAGCGCAGTCCTTGCGCCGCAACAGTCCCCAGAGCCGGGTGGGCGGTGGGCATCATAGGCAGTGAAGAGAAGCCTGTCCTTCAGACAATTCTGAACAAATGTGCGCGCCCCCTGTAGGAACGCGAACGATCCCCTACCCCAACTTCGCCACAATGTCGTCTTTGATCAACAACCGTTTCTTCTTCAGCTTCTCCACCTCTTCATCGCCGGCGCTTGCTGATTCTGCCTTCAGTACCTCCTTGTCAGCGTCGTCGTATTGAGTGAGCAGCGAGTCCAGGCGTTTGTCATTTGCCCTGCGTTCGTGAACGACTTCCTTGCTGAACCCCAAGTCCTGATACAGGTCGTGTTTCACTGGCATGGCGTACCTCCGCAAGTTGATCAATGGCTTACGCCCTAGAAGCTAGACCATTGCGAGGGGTCTTGTCATGTTCAAGGTCAATACATCCCCGTTCGTCGCAACACAGGCGATGGGATCAAACCTTTGGCGCACTGTGCCCTCCACTGTAGATCGCCACCCGAGGGAGACCGGTTCATGAAGCAAGCTGCCACCGCCGTCGACACCCAATGCATCAACACAATCCGCACCCTGGCCATGGATGCCGTACAAAAAGCCAATTCCGGCCATCCCGGCACGCCCATGGGCCTGGCCCCCGTGGGGTATACGCTGTGGAGTCGCTTCCTGCGCTATCACCCCCAACACCCCGACTGGCCCAGCCGCGACCGTTTTGTATTGTCGGTCGGTCATGCGTCGATGTTGCTGTATTCGTTGCTGCACCTGGCAGGCGTGGTGGAGTTGGATGCTGATGGCGAGCGCACCGGCCAGGCCGCTGTCAGCCTGGACGATATCAAGCAGTTTCGGCAGGCGGGTTCGAAAACCCCCGGCCACCCCGAGTACCGCATGACCACCGGTGTGGAGACCACCACCGGCCCGCTCGGCCAGGGCTGTGCCAACAGCGTCGGCATGGCCATTGCCGAGCGCTGGCTGGCCAAGCGGTTCAACCGTGAAGAAAAAACCCTGTTCGACTACAACGTCTACACCCTGTGCGGCGACGGCGACATGATGGAAGGCATCAGCGGCGAAGCGGCGTCGATGGCCGGGCATTTGAAGTTGGACAAGCTGTGCTGGATCTATGACAACAACACCATCAGCATCGAAGGCCACACCGAGCTTGCGTTCAGCGAAGACGTGATCAAACGTTTCCAGGCGTATGGCTGGCACACCCTGCACGTGACCGATGCCAACGACTTGCAAGCCTTGGGCAATGCCTTGGAGGCCTTCCATTGCAACCGTGGCGCACCGACCCTGATCGTGGTCGACAGCGTGATCGGCTATGGCTCACCGCACAAACACAACACGGCCGCCGCCCATGGCGAGCCTTTGGGCGAGGATGAAATCCGCCTGACCAAGGCCGCGTATGGCTGGCCCGAGGACTCCAGCTTCCTGGTGCCCGATGACGCCGGCACGCACTTGCGTGATGCGCTGCTGGATCGCAGTGAGCCGCTGTATGAAAAGTGGAGCGAGCACCTGGCGCAGCTTGAGCAGTACGAGCCGGAACTGGCCGATGAATTGCGCCGTATGCAGGCCGGGGAAATGCCCGAACACTGGCAGAAACATCTGCCCAGCTTTGACGCCGACGCCAAGGGCATCGCCAGCCGTGCCGCCGGCGGCAAGGTGCTGAATGCGTTTGCCGAGCAAATCCCGTGGTTGCTGGGCGGCTCGGCGGATTTGTCGCCTTCGACCAAGACTAACCTCACGTTCGAGGGTGCCGGGCGCTTCAGCGCTGACGACTACACGGGGCGCAACCTGCACTTCGGCATCCGTGAACACGCCATGGGCGCCATTGCCAATGGCATGGCGTTGTCCTACCTGCGCCCGTACACCTCGACCTTCCTGGTGTTCAGCGACTACATGAAGCCGCCGATCCGCCTGGCGGCGATCATGGAGTTGCCGGTGGTGTTTGTCTTCACCCACGACTCGATCGGTGTGGGTGAAGATGGGCCGACGCATCAACCTATCGAACATCTGACCCAACTGCGCGCCACGCCGGGGTTGCTGACCCTGCGCCCAGGCGATGCCAATGAAACGCTGGCGTTGTGGACAGTAGCACTGGCGCAAACCCATCGGCCGAGTTGTGTGGTGTTGTCGCGTCAGCCATTACCTACGCTGGATCGTAGTAAGTATGCCGCCGCATCGGGTGCTGCCAAGGGTGCCTATGTGCTCGCAGGTGCCGATCATCCTGAGGTCTTGCTGCTGGCGACGGGCAGTGAAGTCAGCCTCGCGGTGGACGCTTACGAGCAACTGAAAAGCGAAGGGATTGCCGCGCAAGTGGTCTCGATGCCCAGCTGGGAACTGTTTGAAGAACAGGACCAAGCCTACCGCGACAGCGTGCTGCCGCCAGCGGTGAAAGCACGGGTGGTGGTGGAACAGGCGGGCCCATTGGGCTGGGACCGCTACGTCGGTCAAACCGGAGCCAAGGTAGTGATGAACAGCTTCGGCGCATCGGCACCGTTGGCCAAGCTGCAGGAGCAGTTTGGGTTCACCGTGGACAACGTGGTGAAGCAGGCCAAGGCACAAATCCACCTGACTCAACAGTGATCAACCTGTGGGAGGGGCGGTGCGACGATTCGACTTGCCCCCGATGGCAGTGGTTCAGGCACTTATTAGTTGACTGACACACCGCTATCAGAAGCAAGTCGAATCGTCGCACCGCCCCTCCCACACTTGATCTGTTTTGATTGCTAGATCAGCTCTCGGGCCAGGAATGGTGCGGTGCGGCTGGTCTTGCTTTTAGCAACCTTCTGCGGCGTACCGCTGGCAACCACCTTGCCGCCCAAATCCCCCGCGCCCGGTCCGATATCGATCACCCAGTCACTCTGCGCCACCACGCGCATTTCATGTTCCACCACAACCACCGTATGCCCCGCGTCCACCAGGTGATTCAACTGGCTGAGCAAGCGGTCGACATCCCGTGGGTGCAGCCCGGTGGTGGGTTCATCCAACACATACAGCGTGGCGCCTCGGGCATTGCGTTGCAGCTCGGTGGCCAGTTTGATGCGCTGCGCTTCGCCGCCGGACAGTTCGGTCGCCGGTTGCCCCAGGCGCAGGTACCCCAAGCCGATATCGCGCAGCACCTGCAATGAACGCAATACGCCGGGCTGTTCGGCGAACACCTCCACGGCCTGCTCCACCGTCAGCCCCAGCACCTGGGCGATGCTCAAGCCTTGCCATTTAATCGCCAGGGTCTCGGGGTTGTAACGCGCGCCATGGCAAGTCGGGCATGGCGCGTACACGCTGGGCATGAACAGCAATTCAACACTGACAAACCCCTCGCCCTCGCAGTTCGGGCAACGGCCCTTGGCAACGTTGAAGGAGAACTGCCCGGCATCGTAGTGGCGTTTTTTCGCGGCAGGTGTGGCGGCAAACAGTTTGCGCACGTTGTCGAACAAGCCGGTGTAGGTCGCCAGGTTGGAGCGCGGCGTGCGGCCGATAGGTTTCTGGTCGACCTGCACCAGGCGGCGGATGTGCTCCAGCCCGGCGCTGATCCATCCGCCGCTGGTTTGCGGAGTGTCGTCTTCCAGGCTTGGCTCTTCGTCGCTTTCCAGCACACGTCCCAGCCCGCTGCCCACCAGCTCCAGCAGTGCCTGGCTGACCAGGCTGGACTTGCCCGACCCGGAAATCCCGGTGACTGCCGTGAAGCAGCCGAGCGGGAAATCGACGTTCAAGCCGTCGAGGTTATTGCGCGTCACACCTTCCAGTTTCAGCCAGCCCGTGGGCTCGCGACGCACCGGGTTTGCCACGCGTTTTTCAGCGAACAGGTACTCACGGGTCTGCGACGCCTCCACCTGCGCCAGCCCCGCCGGCGGACCGCTGTACAGGACTTGCCCGCCATGCTCACCGGCGGCCGGGCCGACGTCGATCAGCCAGTCGGCGCGGCGCATGGTTTCCAGGTCATGCTCCACCACAAACAGCGAATTACCCGCCGCTTTCAACCGCTCGAGCGCCGTGAACAACGCTTCGCCATCCGCCGGATGCAAACCCGCCGACGGCTCATCCAGCACATAAATCACACCAAACAACTGCGAGCCCAATTGGGTCGCCAGGCGCAAGCGCTGCAACTCACCGGATGACAAGGTCGGCGTACTGCGCTCCAGGGACAAATAGCCCAAGCCCAAGTCGGTCAAGGTGCTGACCCGCTCGAGCAGGTCCTGGGCGATACGCTGCGCGGCCAGGCGCTTTTCCACCGACAGTTTCATTTTGTCCTGCCCCGCCGCCACCGGCCGCAACAATTCAGCCAATTGCGCCAGCGACAATTGCGACAGCTCACCAATGTCGACCCCGGCAAACTTCACCGACAGCGCCGCCTTGGTCAGCCGCTTGCCCTCGCACAGCGGGCAGGCGCTGCCTTGCATATACTGCGAGACGCGCTTTTTCATCAGCGCACTTTGGGTGTGGGTGAAGGTGTGCAGAATATAGCGCCGCGCCCCACTGAAGGTGCCCTGGTAGCTGGGCTCGAGTTTGCGTTTCAACGCCTCGCGGGTTTGCTCGGGCGTAAAACCGGCGTACACCGGGACCGTGGGAGTTTCTTCAGTGAACAGGATCCAGTCGCGCTGCTTTTTCGGCAGCTCGCGCCAAGGAATGTCCACGTCATAGCCCAGGGTCACGAGGATGTCGCGCAGGTTCTGGCCTTGCCACGCCAGCGGCCAGGACGCCACTGCGCGCTGGCGGATGGTCAGCGACGGATCGGGCACCATCAGCGCCTCGGTCACTTCATAGACACGGCCCAGGCCATGGCATTGTGGGCACGCACCTTGGGGCAGGTTCGGCGAAAAATCCTCGGCATACAGCATCGCTTGACCCGGCGGGTAACTGCCGGCGCGGGAGTACAGCATGCGGATCAAGCTCGACAAGGTGGTCACGCTGCCCACCGACGAGCGCGCACTCGGCGTGCCGCGCTGCTGTTGCAGGGCCACGGCGGGCGGCAAGCCTTCGATGCTGTCGACATCCGGCACCCCGACCTGGTCGATCAGCCGACGCGCATAAGGCGCCACCGATTCGAAATACCGCCGCTGGGCCTCGGCGTACACCGTGGAAAAAGCCAGGGACGACTTGCCCGAGCCCGACACCCCGGTGAAGACCACCAAGGCATCGCGGGGAATATCCACATCGACGTTTTGCAGGTTATGTTCGCGGGCGCCACGCACGCGGACGAAGCCGTGCTGCTGGGCAGTGATCGGGGGGGGAGTGCGCTGTGAAGTCATGAACAACCTTGTCTGACGCTGAGCACGCTGCGTATCCGTTGCGCCAGGGCTTCGGGGCTATAGGGCTTGCTCAACAGGTGAATATCGGGGCTCAGCAGGTGATTGCTGGAGAGAATGTCGCGGGTGTGGCCTGAGGTGAACAGCACCGCGACCGGCGGCGTCTGCGCACGAGCCCAGGCGGCCAGGTCGGTGCTCTTGATGCGGCCGGGCATCACCACGTCGGTGAAGATCAGCTCGGGTTGCACGCCGGCTTGCAGCATGTGCATCGCACGGTCACCGTCTTCGGCCGTGAGCACGGTGTAACCCGATTGTTCCAGCAACTCCACGACCGTTGCGCGCACGTCCTCATTGTCTTCAACCACCAGGATGGTCTCGTGGCCATTGGCATGCGACACCGGCTCGGCGTGGGCTTCCTCAGCTTCGTCACCGAGGCTGCGCGGGAAATACATTTGCACCACCGTGCCCTTGCCCTCCTCGCTCCACACCTCGACATGCCCACCGCTTTGGCGCACGAAGCCAAACACCATGCTCAGGCCCAGGCCTGTACCGTGGCCATTGCGCTTGGTGGTGAAGAACGGCTCGAATACCCGCGCCAGGATCGCCGGCGGCATTCCTACGCCGATATCGGTGACAGCCAGGCGCACATACTCACCGGGCTTGATACTTTTACCGGCACAATCGCCGGGATTGAGGATGATGTTCTCGCCGGTGATACGAATCACGCCCTCGCCTTTCATGGCATCCCGGGCGTTGATGGCCAGGTTGAGCAGTGCGTTTTCCAGCTGGTTGCGGTCAACGTTGATGCACCAGGAATCCTGGGGCAATTGCACGTCGATATGGATGGTTTCCCCCAGCGCCCGTTGCAGCAGTTCGCCGAGGCCCGCGTAGATGCGTTGCGGGTTGTACACCGCCGGTGACAAGGGTTGGCGACGTGCGAAGGCGAGCAATTGTGACGACAGCTTGGCACCACGCTCCACCGCCGCAATGGCCGCTGCAACACGACGCTGCACCTGGGGGTTGTCCGGTTCATGGCGCGACAGCAGGTGCAGGTTGCCGGCGATGACTTGCAGCAGGTTATTGAAGTCGTGGGCCACGCCGCCGGTGAGGCCGCCGATGGCTTCGAGTTTTTGCGATTGGCGCAGTTGGTCTTCGGCAGCAGAACGCGCCTGCACTTCGTCGGCGACCCGCTGTTCCAGGTTGTGCGTCAGTTCCTGGCGCACACGCTCGGATTTCACGTGCTCGGTGGTCTCAGTCACGATCACCAGCACGCCGGCGGGTTGCTGGTTGTCGTCAGCCACCGGACTGTAGGAAAGATCCATCCAGACTTCTTCCGGTTGGCCGTTACGTGACAACTCCAAGGGAAAGTCACGGTACGACAACGTGCCACCGGCAAGGCACGTGTCCAACACATGCCGATTGAAATCGGCCACTTCCGGCCAGCCCAGTTCCACCGGTTTGCCCAGCAGATACGGGTGGCGACCACCGGCAAACACGGAGTAACTGTCGTTGTAGATCATGTACCCCACCGAGCCCCAGAGCATCACCATGGGCATGGGTGAGGCCAGCAGCATCTGCACCGTGCTGCTCAGGCTGCAAGGCCACTTGTCAATCGGGCCCAACTCGGTGGTCGACCAATCGAAGGCGCGGATTCGCTGGGCCATTTCACCGCCCCAGCCTTCGCAGCCGTGGGTATTGGATAAAAATTGCATGTTGGGCTCTTGGCGACGTTAGCGTTGTTGGGGAGCGCTGTTCCACTGGTAAAGCGTTGGAGCCTGGCCGCAATGAATCGTTTCATTTGCGTATAGCTTATCCGTGGCAACCGCTGCAAGGCCTCTTCAGTGGAAATCGCGACTGCGCACAGGGATCCCTTCCAACAGCGGCGTCAGGTCGGTCAAGCGCCCGGCGATCAGGTGTCGCACTTCGCCCACCGCCTCCCAGCGCCCATCCACTTTCAGCAACCGCGAGCCCACCAGCGCTTGGCGTTGACGCTCGGCAAGATCACGCCAGACCACCACATTGAGGTTGCCGAATTCATCTTCCAGGGTCACGAAGGTCACCCCGCTGGCGGTACCGGGGCGTTGCCGTCCGGTCACCAAGCCGGCGATGCTGACGTTGCGCCCATGCTCGACCAGCATCAGTTCCTGCGAGCTGCGGCAGCGCCGTTTGCGCAGCTCGGTGCGCAACAACGCCAATGGATGTGGACCCAAGGTCGTGCCGACAGTGGCGTAGTCGGCCTGCAGGTCCTCGCCCACCGTCGGCGCCGGCAGTGCCACCACGGCTTCATCGGGGCTTGGCAGGCCAGCGAACAGCCCGAGTTGCTTGTGCACCCCCGCCACCTCCCAGCGCGCCTTGTGCCGGTTGTCGGCCAGGGCGCGCAAGGCACCGGCATCCGCCAACAATGCCTGGGTGCGCGCATCCAGCCCGGCGCGCGCGTCCAAGTCGGCGATGTCGCTGAACACCCCGCGTTGGCGCGCCGTTTCGATACGCCGACCCTCCTCTTCGCGTAACCCCGCGATCATGCGCAAGCCCATGCGAATCGCCGGCTGCGCGCCGTCGATGGGCTCCAGGCTGCAATCCCAGTCACTGGCCTGCACATCCACCGGCCGAATCTGCAAACGATGGCGCCGCGCATCCTGCAGGATCTGGTCCGGGCTGTAGAAACCCATGGGCCAGCTGTTGATCAGCGCACAGGCAAACGCCGCCGGCTCATGGCATTTGAGCCAGCAACTGGCGTAGGTCAGCAAGGCGAAACTGGCTGCGTGGGATTCGGGGAAACCATAGCTGCCAAAGCCCTTGATCTGCTCGAAGATCTGCGCGGCAAATTCTTCGCTGTAGCCGTTTTTCAGCATGCCGGTGCGCAGGCGCTCCTGGTGCGGTTCCAGGCCACCGTGGCGTTTCCAGGCCGCCATGGAGCGGCGCAGTTGGTCGGCCTCGCCGGGGCCGTAGTCGGCAGCGACCATGGCGATCTGCATCACCTGCTCCTGGAACAGTGGGATGCCCAGCGTGCGCTGCAACACCACCTCCAGCTCCGGTGACGGATAGGTGGTTTCCTCTTCCTTGTTCCGACGCCGCAAATACGGGTGCACCATGCCGCCCTGGATCGGCCCCGGCCGCACGATGGCGACCTCGATCACCAGGTCATAGAACGTCTGCGGCCTGAGCCTGGGCAACATCGACATCTGCGCCCGCGACTCGATCTGGAACACGCCGATGGTGTCGGCCTTGCTGATCATCGCGTAGGTGGCCGGGTCTTCCTTGGGAAGGCTCGCCAAAGAAAAGTCCCGGTTGCGATGGCGGCGCAACAGATCGAAACAGCGGCGGATCGCGCTGAGCATGCCCAGGGCGAGGATATCCACCTTGAGCAGGCCGACGGCATCGAGGTCGTCCTTGTCCCACTGGATGATGGTGCGCTCGGCCATGGCGGCGTTTTCCACCGGTACCAGGGTGTCCAGCGGGTATTCGGAAATCACAAAGCCGCCGGGGTGCTGGGACAGGTGCCGGGGAAAGCCGATGAGTTGTTGGGTGAGCGTGAGCACGCGACGCAGGATCGGGCTTTGCGGGTCGAAGCCGCCCTCACGCAAGCGCTCCAGGGGCGGCGCGTCATCACTCCAGCGCCCGCAGCAGTCGGCCAAGGCGTTGATCTGGTCCGGCGGCAAGCCCAGGGCCTTGGCCACATCCCGCACCGCGCCGGCCGCGTGGTAACTGCTGACCACCGCCGTCAGCGCCGCGCGGGTGCGGCCGTAACGCTGGAACACGTACTGCAGCACTTCTTCGCGGCGCTCGTGTTCGAAGTCCACGTCGATGTCCGGCGGTTCATTGCGCTCCTTGGACAGGAAGCGTTCGAACAGCATGCTCGTCAGGCTCGGGTCGATCTCGGTGATCCCCAGGGCAAAACACACCGCCGAGTTGGCCGCCGAGCCCCGGCCCTGGCACAGGATCGAACGGCTGCGGGCGAAGCGCACGATGTCGTGCACGGTGAGGAAGTAGCTTTCGTAGCCCAGCTCGCTGATCAGCGCCAGTTCTTTGTGGATCTGCTGCAAGGTGTGGGCGTCGACACCCTGCGGCCAACGCTGGGCGATGCCTGCTTCGGTCACGGCGCGCAGCCAGGATTCGGCGTCGTGGCCCTCGGGCACCAGTTCGCGTGGATAGTGGTAACGCAACTGGCTCAAATCGAACGTGCAGCGGCGGGCGATGGCCTGGGTTTCGTCGAGCAAGGCGTGCGGGTACAGCGCGGCCAGGGCGTCGAGGCTGCGCAGATGCCGCTCGCCATTGGGGTGCAGGCGCGTGCCGGCCTCGGCCACCGGCACGTGATGACGGATGGCGGTCATGGTGTCCTGCAGGGCGCGGCGGCCACGCGCATGCATGTGCACATCGCCGCAGGCCACGGCCGGAATGCGCAGGCTGGCGGCCAGGTTCAGGCGTTGTTCCAGGCGGTGCGCATCGTCCTGGCCGCAATGCAGGTGCACCGCCAGCCACAGCCGCTCGGCGAAGGTGCGGCGCAGCCATTGGATCGAGGCCTGGGTGTCGCTGTCTTCGGCCACCCACAGCGCCAGCAGGCCGGGCAGCGGTTGGTCGAAGTCCTCCAGCAACAGGCGATAGCTGCCTTTTTCTGCGCGCCGTCGGGCCAGGGTGATCAAGCGACACAGGTGCTGGTAGCCGCTGAGGTCTTCCACCAGCAGCACCAGTTTCGGGCCGTTCTCGATGCGCACCTCGCTGCCGATAATCAGCGGCAGCTCCACGGCCTTCGCCGCCTGCCACGCACGCACGATGCCCGCCAGGGTGCACTCATCGGTGATCGCCAGGGCACTGTAGCCTTGGCGTTTGGCCCGTTCGAACAACTCCAGCGCACTGGACGCGCCGCGCTGGAAGCTGAAGTTGGACAGGCAGTGCAGCTCGGCGTAGCTCATGCAAACCAGCCTTGCAGCCACAGCCCATCGTTCTGCCCCACGGTGCGGTAGGCCCAGCCTTGCTGGCCGGCGCGGGTCTGGATCAGGTAGTAGTCGCGGCGCACATCGGCGCCGTCCCACCAGCCGGACTCAATGCGTTCCGGGCCCATCAGGATATGCACACCGTGCTCGGCCAGCAGTGTGGGCGTGCTCAGCAGCCAACCCGGACGGTGCACGTTGTTCAGGGGCGGGCACGGGTGTTTATCCGTCGCCGCTTGCCAGGCGCATTCGGGGCGGTGGTCGGCGTGAAAGCGCAGGCCTTGCACCGCCTCATCGCCCAAACGGGCACGCAGGCGCTCGCGCAATTGCGCCCACGGCAACGTCTGCTGCGGACGGTCGTCGAACAGGTCCTGGCGTTGCGGCACGAACACCGGCAAGTCCTGGGCCACCAGGCGAACACCGCGCACCGGCGAGGTGACTTGGACGTGCTCCAGACGGCCACGGGCCAATTCAAACAGCATCGCCGGTTCGCGCTCGGCGCTGAGCAGGCCGACCTTGATCACCGTGTCGGTTGCCTGGGCGTGTTCCAGGTGCAGGTCGAAGCGTTGCACGCCACTGTCACGGCCACACAGGAAGGCGGACAGATCGCCAGTCAGACGTCTTAGCGGAAACAGCAGCGCCTGGTGGGATTGCACATCGAAATTCAGCTCGATGCGCACATCGAACCGGTCGGGCGGCTGGTAAAACGCCAAGGCCAATGGGCGCTGCCCGCTCAATGCATCCAGGTGCTTGAGCAAGCTGGCATCAAAGCGGCGCGCCAAGGTGTGCCGGGGCAACGCCTGCACCTGGGCCAGGGTGCGCAGCCCCATGCGCGACAAGGCCGTGGCGGCCTGCGGGTCAAGGCCGGCGCGGTCAATAGGCAGCGGCCCCAGGGCCTGCATCAAGCCGTCATCCTGCACCGCCAGGCCATCCTCGATATTCGCCAGCGCCCGCGCAGCGGCGGGGTTGGGCGCAGCGACGATGCGGTGACGAAAGCCCAGTTCAGCCAGCTCCTTGCGCAAACGCGCTTCGAACTGCGGCCACGGCCCGAACAGACCCAGGCTCGACTCGATTTCGAACAACAAGGCCCGTGGATAATACAGGCTGACCTGGGAGCTGAACTGGTAGGCCCAGGCGGCGAGGAATTGTTGGTGGCGTTCGATCTCGGCGGGGTCATATTCGGCGCTGGCAAAGGTCTTGGTCAGGGCCTGCGCCGCCGTCAGGGATTGACCGGGACGCAAGCCCAAGGCGCGGGCAGCGTCATTGACGGTTTGCAGGACGCGGCGCTGTGGCGTGCCGGCCAGCAGGGCCAGGGGTTGGTCCGGCTCGGGGTGCACACGCTGCACCCCGTCCAGCGCCAATTGCGGGAAGACAATACACACCCAGCGCATGGCAACCTCAGTGCCCCGCCAGCGCAATCGGCGCCGGATGGGCCAGCCCGCCCCGGCACTTGAGCACCCGCACTTGCGCGGGTTTCGCCTCGACGGCAAGGCGCAAGGCGGCGGGCGATGCATTGATCGCCTCACTCAAGGCGCGCCAGGCAAACGCCAGGGTCTGCCCGGTTTCCGCCGCAACTTGCAGGCGCCGCAGCGCCCGGTCATCGGCCTTGCGCGGCCAGCACAACACCGCGCCGCAACTGCCGGAGCGCAGGCACTGCTCGACGGCCCACAAGGCATCGCGCTCCTCGGCCTGGATCACTGAGAGCAGGCGCAAATCCACTCCGGCGTTCTGCCAGGCGTGGGGGTACGGCGTGTACGGCGGCGCCACCAGCACAATGCGCTCGCCTGCCTTTGATAAGCGCGCCAGGGTCGGCAGCACCAGCTGCAACTCACCCACGCCGTCCTTGGCCATGAGGATTTCACTCAACGCCGCTTCCGGCCATCCGCCCGAGGGCAGCACCGCGTCCAGCGCCGCCAACCCAGTGGGATAGACACTGGCCGGGGGCGCGGCGGGCCGGCCTTTCCACACGCGCCCGCCATTGAACAGCGTGTCCAGTGCAACGACGGCGCCCATCAACCTTGCCTCACCAAACCGCAAAACACGCCTTCGATGGCCAAGTCCTGATCGGGCCCGACCACGATGGGTTGATACGCGGGGTTGCGCGGCAGCAGGCGCACGCTGTCGCCGCTGCGTTCGAAACGCTTGATGGTCACTTCGCCGTCCAGGCGCGCCACCACAATCTGCCCATTCAAGGCCTCGGCACTGCGGCGTACGCCCACCAGGTCGCCGTCAAGAATGCCGTCTTCGATCATCGAGTCACCTTGTACCCGCAGCAGGTAATCCGGGGTTTTCGCAAAGGTAGACGGGTCCAGTTGCAGGCGGCTGTGCACTTCAGCATCGGCGCCGATGGGCAAGCCCGCGGCTACTCGACCGAGCACCGGCACATCCAGCCATTCCGGGCGTGCCGGTTGGTTGAGCAGCCGAATGCCTCGGGCCTGGTTGGGGTTGACCTCGATAAAACCGGCTTCGGTCAGCGCCAGCACATGCTTGCGCGCCACGCTGCGCGAGGCAAAGCCGAAGGCCTGGGCGATCTCGGCGAGGCTGGGGGGCTGGCCTTGCTGCGCGATGCGGTCGCGGATAAAGGTCAGGATGGCGGTACGGCGGGGGGTCAGAGTCGTCATGGAGTACATTTGTACTCCTGTGGGAAATTTCTGACAATAGCCGCCAGTCGCTTGGGAGCCGACGAGCGTTATCGAAACGTCCCACATAACCGCCGGATAAGCTCTACTCCCCTCCCCTGAAAAGGTCCGCAAAGTCCCTCGCCTGACTACACAGTGCGAGGGATTGCAGATGGCGTTATTGGTTTGGGCCCCGGTTGATGGGGCGGCCTCATGATCGAATTGACCAGCCAAACCATTGGTTTTTTGGTACTGGCCGCCCTGGATTCAAAAACGCGAGACGTCGACTCCGTGATCAGCGACTTCAAGCGCTGCCTCAATCACTACGACGCCTGGGCGGAGAGCTTTTTCAGCTTTTCGGCGCTGGATATCGAGCAAGTCTTCAAGGTTGGACATGACGTGGCGCTGGTCGCGCCGATCAACCACTCCCTGTTTCCCAGCACCACCACCGCAACCTGCCAGGCCAACGGCACGTTGACCCTGGTGCATATGTTCCAGAGCGCTCGATTCGTGCCCATTGGCAATACGCCAGTGATGCTGCAACGCATCGACCCCAAGGGTGGCCCGCTGGGCGACCCCCTCCATAAGACCATCGGCCCCAGCGGCATTCTCGAAATCACGGAATGTGATCGCAACCAGCAGTACCGGGTCAGTTTCTACCCCAACGTGTCCACAGCGCATTTCAAGGCGTTGTACGCCTCTTACCAGTCGGTTATCGAACCGCTGGAAGGCTGGCTGCGCGGTGAATGGGGCACCACCTTCGAACCGTTGTGGAAGGGCTATTCCGAGGCCAACGTTCTCAAGCGCTACCTCTCACTGCATCAAGGCTACGCACGCGGGTTTGGTGAGGCGCTGTACTCACTCTGGGACAACATTCAGCAGATGCTGCAGTGGTTTTTGGACCCATTGGGGCATGCCGAAAAACTGCTGCATTACCTGTCCCAGGATGAATTTGAAAAGCTGTTGAAGCTCGGTACCGAAAGCCTTGCAAAGGGCTTGATGGTGCTGAGCGATGAGCCGCTGTTGTTCATCTATCTGTCGGCAATGGTCAGTTGGATGCGGATGTTGCCGCCGCCCTACATGAACGAGTTGCTGGGGGAAATCAGCGCCGAAGTATTGATCAATGTGGCGCTGTGTCTCGCTACCGCCGGGATGGGGATGGCGGTGCGCATCGGTACGAAGGTGCTGGGCAGCATCAAGTCTCAGCGTGCGCGCAGATGGTTGGAGCACATGGCTGGGCAGTTCGGGAAGTTTCGTGCGGATGATCACACGCAGGTGGCTAAGCCGATATTGCTCAGTAGCCAGGCAACGACGATCAAGACGATTCCGGCTGTGCCGTTGAAGGCTGGGGATCAGGTGGTTGCCAACCCGGTGCCGGTGGTTCGGGACAAGGCCAAGCAACGGACGGTGTTGGTGCGGCGGGAGCCTGTGGATGACGTGCCGGCTGTTGCTAAGAACCCGGCTGGAGAGGCGGCCGCGTCTTCGGACAAAACAGCCACTAACGGTTGCCCGGTGTCGATGGTCACCGGCGAGGAACTGCTGACGCTGACCGATGGGGCGTTGGACGGGTTGTTGCCGTTTGAGTGGACGCGCTTGTACCGCACCAGTGCGGTGGAAGTGGATTGTGGGTTGGGGTTTGGCTGGAGTCACTCGCTGGCGCATCGGCTTGCTGTTTCCGGCGACTCGGTTGTTTGGACCGATCATGAAAATCGCTCGACCACCCTGCCCTTGCCTTCCGTTTCTCGCCCCGCAATCACCAATAGCCTTGCCGAAGCGGCGATCTACTTGGGGTCGTTGCCTGATGAACTGGTGCTGGCGCAGGCGTCACGGTTCTACCACTTTCGCGA
>NZ_JBYVMD010000056.1:0-33405 GCF_058145955.1 Pseudomonas sp. A39 | reverse complement strand
CTGTATTGCTGGCTGTAGTCGTAGCCGATCCACACCAGCACCGAACCGCAGAGAAACGCGATAAAGGTCAGGAAGGTGCGGCCACGCTGGCGCAGGGATGAGCCATCGATCATCAGCAGGGTCAGGGACAGCAGCGCGAGCACCACCGAACCGATGGCCAGCACGCGCCATTGCGGAATCGCCACCACCGGCCCGTCAAAGTTGAATTTTTGCTGGCGCGCAGCGTTGTATACACCCCAGTAAGCGCCGGCCGAGCCTTCGTCACTGACTTTCCACGGCTGATCGAACGCCTCGATCACGAAGTAGTTGAAACCCTGGCGATTGAGCTTGTTCACCAGTGTGCGCAGATAAATCGCCTGGTCGGCAGGCGACGTTTCATTGCCACCGCGCATGCGGCCGTTACTCGGCCAGCCCACTTCCGACAGCAGCAACGGCTTTTTCGGGAACAGTTTCTTCAGGTCCCTGGCGCGGTCGAGTACGTACTGGCCGGCCTTGTCCATCGGAATGTATTCCCAGAACGGCAGGATGTGCGCGGCGATCAGGTCGACGTGCTTGGCCAGTTGCGGGTTCTTTTCCCAGATGTGCCATTGCTCGGACGTCGTCACCGGCACTTTCACGGCGGCGCGGACCCTGTCGAGCAGCACAATCAGCGCTTCAGGGGTGATTTCCTCACGGAACAGGGCTTCGTTACCGACCACTACCCGCACCACACTGCGCGAGCTGTTGGCGATTTCGATGGCGCGCTGGATTTCTCGCTCGTTGCGCTCAAGATCCGGGCTGATCCAGATCCCTAGCGTCACACGCAGGCCGAACTCCTCGGCCAGCTTGGGGATATCCCCCAGCGTGCCGTCGACCGAGTAGGTACGGATGTTGTCCGTCAGCTTGCTCATGATCTCGAGGTCGCGACGCATCTGGTCGTCGGTCGGGTACTGGTCTTTCTGTGGGTACTGGCCTTGCTGGAACGGCGAGTAGGAAAAACCGGAGATCTGTTCAGGCCAGTTGGGGGCGGTGACCGGGCGGTTGATCAGCGCCCAGAAACCGCTGAATAGCGCGGCAATTGCCAGCACTATCACTAGGTTAAGTCCAAATTTACGCGATGCCATGGCTATTTCGGGTTCCAAAGGGTGTGGAACGAAAAGAGGTGTCGGCCTACGCCGAACGGCGCGCATCCTACACCGGCCCTTCCCTGACCGTACAGCAAGCCGAGAAAAACCGGACATTGGGCAGCGAAAGTACATCTAAGTTCTTTACTTGTAACTTGTAGCTTAAAACTTGCCGCTGCGTAGCCCATAATGCGCGCCGGTTTTTGGGGTAATGGTCATGAGTACAGAAGATCCGCGGTTTGCAGGCGTCGCCCGCTTGTATGGCATTGAAGGCTTGGAACGCTTGAAAGCGGCCCATGTGGCGATTGTCGGCGTCGGCGGCGTGGGCTCGTGGGCGGCGGAAGCCATGGCCCGTTGCGGGGTGGGCGAGATTTCGCTGTTTGACCTGGATGACGTCTGCGTCAGCAACAGCAACCGCCAGTTGCACGCGCTGGACAGCACCGTCGGTAAACCCAAGGTCGAAGTGATGGCTGAGCGCCTGCGCGCGATCAACCCGGATTGCACGGTGCATGCGGTGGCGGACTTCGTGACCCGCGACACCATGGCCGAGTACATCACCCCCAACATCGACTGCGTGATCGACTGCATCGACGCGGTCAACGCCAAGGCGGCACTGATCGCCTGGTGCAAGCGCCGCAAGATCCAGATCATCACCACCGGCGGCGCGGGCGGGCAGATCGACCCGACGCTGATCCAGGTCTGCGACCTGAACCGTACCTTCAACGACCCGCTGGCGTCGAAAGTGCGCTCCACCTTGCGCCGCGACTATGGTTTCTCCCGCACCGTGACCCGCCATTACAGCGTGCCGTGCGTGTTTTCCACCGAACAACTGCGCTATCCCAAGCCGGATGGCAGCATTTGTTTGCAGAAGAGTTTCGTCGGGGACGGGGTGAAGCTGGACTGCGCCGGTGGGTTTGGCGCGGTGATGATGGTGACGGCCACCTTCGGCATGGTGGCGGCGACCAAGGCAGTGGATAAAATTGTGGCAGGGGTGCGGCGGCCGTCGGAGCGGGTCAAGCCCACTTAAATCTCGGAACCCTACACAATTCAAATGTGGGAGGGGGCTTGCCCCCGATAGCGGTGGATCAGCCAACTTGTTCAGTGACTGACACCCTGCAATCGGGGGCAAGCCCCCTCCCACATTTAGCTTTGTGTATGGCTGAGTTCGCGCATGCGTTGCAGGACCGCGTTGAGGCCATTGCTGCGCGAGGGTGAGAGTTGACGGGAAAGCCCCAATTGATTGAACCAGTCGGGCAGGTCCACGGCCAGTAGCTCGGCAGCAGAAAGCCCATTGACCCGCGCCAGCAGCAATGCGACTAACCCACGAATCATCCGTGCATCGCTGCTGGCGGCGAACTGCCAGTGGCCATCCTGCAAACGCCCCACCAACCACACCAGGCTTTCACAGCCCTGCACCAGGTTGGCCTCGGTCTTATCTTCATCCGCCAATGCTGGCAGCCGCTCGCCCCATTGCATCAGCATCCGCGCGCGCTGCTCCCAACTGCCCACGGCTTGAAAAGCCTCAAGTGCGGCAACGGCCTCTACCGGCAGGCTCATCGCAGCATGTCCAGCGCCTGGTCCAGCGCTTCAAAGAAGCGCTCCAGGTCATCGGAATCGTTATACAGCGCCAGGGACACACGGATCGCCCCCGATAAGTGCATCGCCTTGAGCAGCGGCATTGCGCAGTGATGACCGGCGCGTACGGCAATGCCTTGCTCGGTGAGCAGGTGCGCGAGGTCCGCGTTGTGCACGCCATCGACGACAAAACTGACCAGCGCGACCTGCGGCGACCCCAGCACGCGCACGCCATTGCGCGCTTTGAGGCCACGTAACAGGTAGTCATGCAGCGCCGCCTCATGGGCGACGATCGCGGGCTGGTCCAGCGAACCCAGGTAATCCAGGCTGGCGCCCAGGCCGATCACACTGGCAATCGGCGGGGTGCCCGCCTCGAAACCCAACGGTGCCGGGCGGAAGCTGGCGCTGTGGTAGTCCGCCTGTTGCACCATCTCGCCGCCAAACTGCCAGTGGCGCAGGTGATGCAAGGCTTCGTTGCGCCCGAACAGCACGCCGACGCCATCCGGGCCATACAGCTTATGGCTGGAAAACACATAGAAATCGCAGCCCAAAGCCTGCACGTCGTGACGGCCATGGACGATGCCCTGGGCGCCATCGACCACCGTCAGGGTGCCGTGTGGCTGGGCGAGCGCCAGCAGGGCCTCCAGCGGCTGCCAGGCGCCGAGCACGTTGGACAACTGGCTCACCGCCAGCAGGCGTGTGCGTGGGCCGATCAGCTCGGCGGCGGCCGGCAGGTCGATCACGCCGTCATCGTTCAGCGGCAACACCACCAGCGTGGCGGCGCGACGTTTGGCCAGTTGCTGCCAGGGCAGCAGGTTGGCGTGGTGTTCCAGGGCGCTGATGACAATCTCATCGCCCGCATTGAATAAGTGCTCTAGGCCATAGGCCAAGAGGTTCAGCGCTGAGGTCGCGCCGTGGGTGAAGACGATCTGCCCGCTGTCGCCTGCATTCAACCACTGCGCGACCTTGCTGCGACTGTCTTCGAAGGCTTGCGTCGCATGGGCGCCTGGCAAATGCTGGGCACGGTGCACATTGGCTGCGCCATTGGCGTAGTAATGGCTGATGGCATCCAACAGGGCCTGGGGTTTTTGCGTGGTGGCGGCGTTGTCCAGGTAAGTCTGGTCTTGCCGTTGCAGCGTGGCGATGGCCGGGAAATCGGCGCGCCAGGGGGAGGGCACTAGCATGGTGTTCAAGACTCGTATAAGCGAGCCCCAGGGTCGGGGCCCGCTAGTGGCATCGAGTGGCTGCTTAGTTGTGAGCGTGCAGCGCTTCGTTCAGTTCGATGGCCGATTTGTGGGTTTTGCACTCCACCGCACCGGTCTCCGAGTTGCGGCGGAACAGCAGGTCCGGCTGGCCGGCCAGCTCACGTGCCTTGACCACTTTGACCAGTTGGTTTTGTTCGTCCAGCAGCGCAACCTTCGTGCCGGCAGTGACGTACAAGCCCGACTCCACGGTGTTGCGGTCGCCCAACGGGATACCGATACCGGCGTTGGCGCCGATCAGGCAGCCTTCGCCCACCTTGATCACGATGTTGCCGCCGCCCGACAGGGTGCCCATGGTAGAGCAACCGCCGCCAAGGTCCGAGCCCTTGCCGACGAACACGCCCGCCGATACACGGCCTTCGATCATGCCCGGACCTTCGGTGCCGGCGTTGAAGTTGACGAAGCCTTCGTGCATCACGGTGGTGCCTTCGCCCACGTAGGCGCCCAGGCGGATACGCGCGGCGTCAGCGATACGTACGCCGCTTGGCACGACGTAGTCGGTCATTTTCGGGAACTTGTCCACCGAGAACACTTCCAGCAGCTCGCCGCGCAGGCGGGCCTCCAGCTGGCGCTCGGCCAATTCCGCGATGTCGATCGCGCCCTGGCTGGTCCAGGCCACGTTCGGCAACTGCGGGAACACACCGGCCAGGCTCAGGCCGTGCGGCTTGACCAGGCGGTGGGACAGCAGGTGCAGCTTGAGGTAGGCCTCGGGGGTGGAGGTCAGTGCCGCGTCTTCGGCCAGCACGGTGGCGACCAGCGGGGTGTGGCTTTCAGCCAGGCGGCTCAGCAGCGCGGCTTGGGTGGCATCAACACCTTTGAGCGCGTCTGCCAGTTGCAGGGCCTGGGTGACGGTGAAGGTAATCGCCTGGTTGCCTTCGCTGTAACCGAGGATCGGTGCGATGGCGGCGACAATTTCAGCCGATGGATTGAGCAACGGTTGTGCGTAAAACACTTCCAGCCAAGCACCTTGGCGGTTCTGAGTGCCGACGCCGAAGCCCAGGCTGAACAGGGAATTGGACATGCTGTTACCTCTACAAAATGGAAAGGGCTGGCCTACTTGAGGGCCGCCGAATAACTATCTGGCTTGAAGCCAATCAGGGTTCTGTCACCGAGATCGAGCACTGGGCGCTTGATCATCGAGGGTTGTGCGAGCATCAATTCAATGGCTTTCGACTGATCGAGATCGGCTTTGCGTTCGTCTTCGAGTTTGCGAAAGGTGGTGCCCGCACGGTTCAAAACCACCTGCCAACCGTGCTCGTTGCACCATTGGGTCAAGTGTTCGCGGTCGATACCGGCCGTTTTGTAGTCGTGAAACTCATAGTTGACGCCGTGCTCATCGAGCCAGGTACGCGCCTTTTTCATGGTGTCGCAGGCTTTGATGCCGAAAAGGTGCAACGTTTTGCTTGAAGCGGTCAAGGAATTGCCCCCCTTTGGGCTGCTTAAAACGAAAGATCACGGATTATGCCACGACCAGCGGGTTTGGGTGCCGCTCGTCAGCGCTGTGCGACTTTTGTGCAAAAGCCAGTGCGCGGCATAGCCGCTACCATAGCCGGGTAATATGGCACTTCAACGGCCACTTGTTGCCTGATGTGTGTCGTTGCAAGTCGATTGTCCGGGAAACCTGTTTTATGCAAACCGCCTACACCGTTCTTATCCTGCTGATGCTGGTCAGCGTTTCGCGTCTGGTCGGGCGTATCATCCCTCTGCCGTTACCGCTGGTGCAAATTGCCGCCGGTGCCCTGCTGGCCTGGCCGACGCTGGGGTTGCATGTGGCGTTGGACCCGGAGCTGTTCCTGTTTCTGTTCCTGCCGCCTCTGCTGTTTTCTGATGGCTGGCGCATGCCCAAGCGCGAGTTATGGCGCCTGCGTGGGCCGATCCTGACGCTGGCGGTGGGGCTGGTGCTGTTTACGGTGGTCGGTGCCGGCTACTTCATTCACTGGCTGTTGCCCACGATCCCGTTGCCGGTGGCCTTCGCCCTGGCGGCCGTGTTGTCGCCGACGGACGCCGTGGCGGTGTCGGCCATTGCCCAGAACCGCTTGCCGACACCGCTGATGCATATGCTCCAAGGCGAGGCGCTGATGAACGATGCCTCGGGCCTGGTGACCTTCAAGTTCGCCCTGGCGGCGGCGCTGACCGGGGTGTTTTCCCTGGCCGATGCGAGCCTGACCTTTGTCCTGGTGGCGGTCGGCGGCCTGGCTGTCGGTGTGGCGCTCAGCTGGCTGGTCGGCCGTCTGCGCGCCTGGATGATTGCGCGGAGCTGGGATGATCCGGCCACCCACGTGGTCTTCATGTTGCTGCTGCCGTTTGCGGCCTATGTGCTGGCCGAACGCCTGGGCGCATCGGGCATCCTGTCGGCGGTGGCGGCGGGCATGATGCAAAGCTGGCTCGACCTGCTGCCACGCCAGACCAGTACGCGCTTGCTCAATCGCAGCGTGTGGTCGTTGTTGGAGTTTGCCTTCAACGGCCTGATTTTCCTGCTGCTGGGCCTGCAGCTGCCGGACATCATCAAGGCCGTGGTCAGTCATGAGCCGACGCTGTGGCCCACGCTGTTTTATCGCTGCCTGGATGTGATCGCGATCTTCCTGGTGCTGGTGGTGCTGCGGTTTATCTGGGTGCAGAGCATCTGGCGGCTGTCGGGTTTATTGCGGCGGTTACGTGGGAAAAGCGAGCTGACCCTGGTGCCCACAGCCCGCTCCTGCTGGCTGTTGACGGTGGGGGGTGTGCGCGGTGCGGTCACTCTGGCCGGTGTGATGTCGGTGCCCTTGCTGTTGGCGCCGGGCCAGGATTTCCCCGAGCGTGACCTGCTGATCTTCATCGCCGCCGGGGTGATCCTCCTGTCGTTGATCGCCGCTTGCATCGCATTGCCGCTGTTGTTGCGCGGCATTGAGAAAAGCCCGGATGAGAAGCGTCATAACGAAGTCCGCGAAGCCTGGAAGAAAACAGCCGTTGCCGCGATTCATGCCCTGGAGGCCGAGGAGCCCGTTGAAACGGAAACCCAGGACGCTGCCCAAGCCGCACTCGCCGCCGAGTTGAAGGCACGGTTGATGTCGGAGTATCGCCATCAACTGGACGTGTTCAACGACTCGGCGGAAGCCCAGGCGCTGGCGCGGCAAATGGATCTGCTTGAGCGAAAGCTGCGTCTCAAGGCGCTGCGGGCGCAGCGCTTGGAGTTGTATAGCTTGAGCCGTCATCACCAGATTGGTGATGACGTCTTGAGGGAGGTATTGGCGGAGTTGGATATGAGTGAGGCGAATCTGGGACATCTGAAATGACCCGTCAGGCGCTTATCAGCGCCGCTGAATGAAATCCCGAATCCGCTCAGCTGCTTCCACGCATTCCCCCAGCGGCGCAACCAAGGCCAGGCGCACGCGCCCCGCGCCTGGATTGACACCGTCCACCTCCCGCGACAGGTACGAGCCCGGCACCACTGTCACGTGTTCTTCGACGAACAAGTCGCGGCAGAAGGCCGCATCGTCGCCCTTTACCTTTGGCCACAGGTAGAACCCGCCATCCGGGCTTTGTACGTCCAGCACCGGCTTGAGGATCGCCAGTACGGCGTCGAATTTTTCCCGGTACAGGTCACGATTGGCCTGCACGTGGGCTTCATCTTGCCAGGCCGCGATGCTGGCCAGCTGGGTTTGCACCGGCATCGCGCAGCCGTGGTAGGTGCGGTACAGCAGGAACCCCTTGAGGATGTCGGCGTCGCCGGCCACGAACCCGGAGCGCAGGCCTGGCAGGTTGGAGCGCTTGGACAGGCTGTGGAACACCACGCAACGCTTGAAGTCCTGGCGGCCCAGCTCGACGCAGGCGCTGAGCAGGCCCGGTGGCGGGGTTTGCTCGTCGAAGTACAGCTCGCTGTAGCACTCGTCGGCGGCAATAACGAAGTCGTATTCGTCGGCCAGGGCGATGAGTTTTTTCAGGGTGTCGACCGGGATCAACGCGCCGGTCGGGTTGCCGGGGGAGCACAGGAACAGGATCTGGCAGCGTTTCCAGATGTCCGGCGTCACGGCGTCGAAATCCGGGTTAAAGCCATTGGCATCCAGGCAAGGCAGGTAATGCGGCTTGGCCCCGGCCAGGAACGCGGCGCCTTCGTAGATCTGGTAGAACGGGTTCGGGCTGACCACCAGCGCGTCGTCACCGCGATTGACCACGGTCTGGGTGAAGGCGAACAGCGCCTCGCGGGTGCCGTTGACCGGCAGGATATTGCGCGCCGGGTCGAGCCAGCCCTTGGGCACGTCAAAGCGGCGTTCGCACCAGGCGCCGATGGCCTCGCGCAGGGCCGGGATGCCCAGGGTGGTGGGGTACACCGCCATTTGATCGAGGTTGTTGCTCAGCGCTTCGGCGACAAACGTCGGGGACTTATGCTTGGGCTCACCGATGGATAGCGCGATAGGGCGTTTGTCCGGGTTCGGCGTGACGCTGCCGAGCAGGGCGCGCAGTTTCTCGAACGGATAAGGCTGCAGCTGGTTCAGGGCGTTGTTCATGAGGGCCTCGATCAGGATGAGGACGGCTTTTTGTGGGCGCTGGCTTGCCTGCGATGCGTGCACTCGGTGTATCAGCCATACCGAGTCGATGCCATCGCAGGCCAGCCAGCTCCCACAGGGACCGTGCCCACTGGGACGTTAAATTAATTCAAATGGTCAGTCTGGTCAGCTCGACGCCAGGTTCCTGGGTCACGCTCAATTGCTGGACGATAGCGTCCTGCAGGCGGCGACACAGTTCCGGGTCGGACAGCGGCTGGTTATCGGCATCGGTAATGAAGAACACGTCTTCCACCCGCTCGCCCAAGGTCGCAATCTTGGCATTCTGTAGTGACAAATCGAACTCCAGGAAAATCCCGCCGATCCGCGCCAGCAGGCCAGGGCGGTCCGGTGCGCTGAGCTCCAGCACGGTTACCGGGCGCTGGGCGTCGTTGGAAATGGTCACTTGGGGCGCAAACGCAAAGTGCTTGAGCTGGCGCGGGACCCGGCGCTGGATGATGGTCGGGTAGTCGTCCGGGTTGCGCAGGGCCTCGGTCAGGCCTTCGCGGATCTTCTTCACCCGCACCGGGTTATCGCCGATGGATTCGCCTTCGGTGTCGAGCACGATGTAGGTGTCGAGGGTGAACTGGCTGCTGGAGGTGATGACCCGAGCGTCATGGATGTTCAGGTTGAGTTGGTCCATGGCCGCCACGGTCACGGCGAAGAAGTCGTGCTGGTCGGGGGCATAGATGAAGATCTGCGTGCCGCCTTCGAATTCGCGCTGGGTGGTTTCCTTGATCAGCACCAGCGGGCCGCCATCGGCGGGCTGTTGCAGGATCGCGTCACTGTGCCAGGCCACGTCGCCGGCGGTGTGGCGCAGGAAGTAGTCGTCACCCAGTTGCGACCACAGTTGCTCGACATCATCCGGGTCGTTGCCGCCGCGAACGAGGATATCCAGGGCAGCGCTCTGGGTGCGGCGGATCTGCTCTTCGCGGTCCACTGGGTTTTCCAGGCCGCGGCGCAGGGCACGCTTGGTCTCGGTGTAGAGCTGGCGCAGCAGGCTGGCGCGCCACGAGTTCCATAACGTCGGGTTGGTAGCGTTGATGTCGGAAACGGTCAGTACGTACAGGTAGTCCAGGCGTGTTTCATCCTCGACTATTCCGGCGAAGTCATGGATCACCTGCGGGTCGGACAAGTCCTTGCGCTGGGCGGTAGTCGACATCACCAGGTGGTTTTGCACCAGCCAGACGATCAGGCGGCTGTCCCACAGCGGCAGTTGGTGACGTTGGCAGAACGCTTCAGCGTCGACCGCGCCGATCTCTGAGTGGTCGCCATGCCGGCCTTTGCCGATATCGTGGTAGAGGCCGGCGAGGTAGATCAGCTCGGGCTTGGGCAGCTTGGCCATGAGTTTGCTGGCCAGCGGGAATTTCTCTGACACCTGGGTGTACTGCAGCTTACGCAGGTGTTTGATCAGGTTCAGGGTGTGGGCGTCCACGGTATAGATGTGGAACAGGTCGTGCTGCATCTGCCCGACGATAAAACCGAACTCCGGCAAGTAGCGCCCGAGGATGCCGTAACGGTTCATGCGCCGCAGGTTGCGGTGGATGCCGATCTTGCACTTGAACAGCTCGATGAACAGGCTGGTGTTACGGATATCGTTGCGGAAATCGTCGTCGATCAGGTGACGGTTTTCCCGCAGCAGGCGGATGGTGTCGGCGCGCACGCCTTTGATTTCCGGCTGCTGGGCCATCAGCACGAAGATCTCCAGCATGGCGAACGGTGTGCGGCGGAATACATTGTCGTTGCGCGCCTCGATATAACCGTCGTGCAACTGGAAGCGCGAATTGATCGGTTGCGGCGGCGCCTCGTCTTCGGGGGCCAGGATCACTTCTTCGAAGTGCTGGATGATCAGGTCGCTGAGCTGGGCAATGCTCATGACCACCCGGTAGTACTGCTGCATGAAGCTTTCGATGCTGGTCTTCGCGTCTTCGCCCTCAAAGCCCAGCAGGGTGGCGATGGAGCGCTGGTGGTCGAACAGCAGGCGGTCTTCGGAGCGCCCGGCGAGCATGTGCAGGGCGTAGCGCACTTTCCAGAGGAACTCTTGGGACGAGGCCAGCAGGGCGTTTTCGCTCTCCACCAGGAAGCCTTCGCCAGCCAGGGCGCGAAGGTTCAGGGTGCCGTACTGGCGACGCGCTACCCACAGAATCGTCTGGATATCCCGCAGCCCGCCCGGCGAGCCCTTGACGTTGGGTTCCAGGTTGTATTCGGTGTCGTTGTATTTGTGGTGCCGGGCCTTTTGCTCGGCACGCTTGGCCAGGAAGAAGTCTTTGCTCGGCCACATGTGTGCAGTGCTGGTCACTTCAAGCATGCGCTGGCGCAGGCGCTCGGGGCCGGCGATGGTACGGCTTTCCATCAGGTTAGTGATCACCGTGAGGTCGGCACGGGCTTCTTCGGCGCATTCATCCACCGAGCGCACGCTCTGGCCGACTTCCAGGCCGATGTCCCACAGCAACGTCAGAAAACGCTCGATGGAATCGCGAAAGATCTCATGATCGGCGCTGTCCAGCAGGATCAGCAGGTCGATGTCGGAGTAGGGGTGCAACTCACCACGGCCGTAGCCGCCGACCGCCACCAGGGCGATGTCGGCGTCTTCGCTCCAACTGAACTGTTCCCAGGCCTTTTGCAGGATGTTATCGACGAACCAGGCGCGGTCCTCGATCAGCCGGCGGATATCCCGGCCACTGCGAAAGCGCCCATCGAGCACCTCGCGGGCCTGGCGGATAGCTTTCTTGAACGCAGCGATAGGGCTCGCCTTCAGGGCCAGTTCGGCCTGGAACTGGCCGCGGTCGAAGAGTTCGGGATCCACCTGGGGCATCGATCGGCTTTCCTTTCTATCTATCAGTCAGTCACAACACGGTTGGGGAAAACCTGGGTGATCCTTACGCGGAAACGCGCGGGATCGTGTCGTCCGCACGCAGGGTGAAGATCTCGTAGCCGGTTTCGGTGACCAGCAGGGTGTGTTCCCACTGGGCCGAGAGCTTGCGGTCCTTGGTGATGGCGGTCCAGCCGTCGCCCAGTACCTTGGTGTCGGCCTTGCCCTGGTTGATCATCGGTTCGATGGTGAAGGTCATGCCTGCCTTGAGTTCCATGCCGGTGCCGGCACGGCCGTAGTGCAGGATCTGTGGCTCTTCGTGGAAGACGGTGCCGATGCCGTGGCCGCAGAATTCGCGCACCACCGAGAAACCGTTCTTTTCCGCGTGCTTCTGGATCACTTCGCCGATGTCGCCCAGGCGGCAGCCGGGCTTGACGATTTCGATGGCCTTGTACATGCACTCCTGGGTGACCTGCGACAGGCGCTCGGCCCAGACCGGTACAGTGCCGACGTGGAACATGCGGCTGGTGTCGCCGAAATAGCGGTCTTTGATGACGGTGACGTCGATGTTCAGGGTGTCGCCGTCCTTCAACGGCTTGTCACCCGGAATCCCGTGGCAGACCACGTGATTGACCGAGGTGCAGATCGACTTGGGGAAGCCTTTGTAGTTCAGCGGCGCAGGAATGGCGCCCTGCACATTGACGATATAGTCATGGCAGATCTGGTTCAGGGTTTCGGTGGTAACGCCAGGCTTGACGTGCTCGGCGATCATTTCCAGCACGTCGGCAGCCAGTTTGCCGGCGATGCGCATGCCAGCGATGTCTTCGGCGGTTTTCAAGCTAACGGTCATACAGGCTCTCTCTAGCGCGACGCGCTGAAATCAATACGGTTTACGGGCGTGCGACAAAAGGTTACAGAATTCGCACAAGCCTCAAAAAACGCGATTCTAACAGACCATGGCGTCAAATCATGAGCCTCTGATGATCGCTTCTCTCTATAAGGTGGGGGGTTGTTGGCTCTATTCAAAGGGTTGCATGAAAGAGGCTCGCGGCAAATGTGATTGCGGGTTCCGTTTTCGCCCTTGCTGTGGTATAAAATGCGCCGCTTTCCGGGGATACCCCGCAAAGCTTAAATCCACACACGTGTCGACACGATGACCTGGGTGCCGGAGGCCTTGATGCCGCTGGTTGGTCATTGGGATACGTGGAGGCCAAACCCGACTTATTAAGGAACTATCATGTCCCAAGTCAACATGCGCGATATGCTGAAGGCCGGTGTGCACTTCGGTCACCAGACCCGTTACTGGAACCCGAAAATGGGTAAATACATTTTCGGCGCGCGTAACAAGATCCACATTATCAACCTTGAAAAAACCCTGCCGATGTTCAACGAAGCACTGACTTTCGTAGAGCGCCTGGCCCAGGGCAAAAACAAGATCCTGTTCGTCGGCACCAAGCGTTCCGCTGGCAAGATCGTTGCTGAAGAAGCAGCACGTTGCGGTTCGCCGTACGTCGATCACCGCTGGTTGGGCGGCATGCTGACCAACTTCAAAACCATCCGTGCTTCCATCAAGCGTCTGCGTGACCTTGAAGTGCAAGCCGAAGACGGTACTTTCGCCAAGCTGACCAAGAAAGAAGCGCTGATGCGCTCCCGTGACCTGGAAAAGCTCGATCGTTCCCTGGGTGGTATCAAGGACATGGGCGGTCTGCCTGACGCACTGTTCGTTATCGACGTTGATCACGAGCGCATCGCGATCACCGAAGCCAACAAGCTGGGCATCCCGGTTATCGGCGTAGTCGATACCAACAGCAGCCCGGAAGGCGTTGACTACATCATCCCAGGCAACGATGACGCAATCCGCGCTATCCAGCTGTACATGGGTTCGATGGCTGACGCTGTAATCCGTGGTCGCAACCACGTTGCTGGTGGTGCCGAGCAGTTCGTTGAAGAAGCTCCGGTAGCTGCCGCTGAGTAATTGACGCCCTGGCGTTGACTCAGTAAGCAAAAAGGGGGCTTGGCCCCCTTTTTGCCACCTCGAAAACCATTTGTCGGCTCCCACTTGTGGCAGCGCAACCTAGCGACTGTAACGTGCAGCAGCCTACAAGGGTTATTCGGGAAGAATTGATCGCCCGTTTGATCGGGTGGAATGGTTGAAAACCTATCCAAGAGGATTTTGAAATGGCAGAGATTACTGCAGCGTTGGTTAAAGAACTGCGTGAGCGTACCGGCGAAGGCATGATGGATTGCAAAAAGGCCTTGACCAAGGCCGGCGGCGACATCGAAAAAGCCATCGACGACATGCGTGCCTCCGGCGCCATCAAGGCTGCCAAGAAAGCAGGCAACGTAGCTGCTGAAGGCGCAATCGCTCTGAAAGAAGACGGTAAGTCCGCTGTTCTGCTGGAAGTGAACTCGCAGACCGACTTCCTGGCTCTGCAGGACGACTTCAAGGCATTCGTTGCTGCCAGCGTTGAAAAAGCATTCGCTGACAAGCTGACTGACGCCGCTCCGCTGATCGAAGCTCAAGAAGCTGATCGCCTGGTACTGGTCGGCAAGGTTGGCGAAAACGTCAACATCCGTCGCCTGGTTCGCGTTGAAGGTGATGTTGTCGGCGGTTACCTGCACGGCAACAAAATCGGTGTAGCGGTTGTTCTGAAAGGCGGCAACGTTGAGCTGGCCAAAGACATCGCTATGCACGTAGCGGCCAGCAACCCTGAGTTCCTGCTGCCATCGGAAGTGTCTGCTGACGCAATCGAACGTGAAAAAGCGGTGTTCCTGAGCCTCAACGCTGACAAAATCGCTGGCAAGCCAGAGAACATCGTTGAAAACATGATCAAGGGCCGTATCAGCAAGTTCCTGGCTGAAGCAAGCCTGGTTGAGCAGGCGTTCGTCAAGAACCCTGAAATCAAGGTCGGCGAACTGGCCAAGAAAGCCGGTGCTGAAATCGTTTCCTTTACTTACTTCAAAGTAGGCGAAGGCATCGAGAAGCCGGTCGACAACTTCGCTGAAGAAGTTGCTGCCCAGCTGGCTGCCGCCAAGCAATAAGACAGTCTTCAACTGTCGCCCGAAAGAGGCTGCCCGCTCACGCGCGCAGCCTCTTTTCAAATGGGAAGGTCGATTTTATTTGGCTTCCCCTCGGAACTGGCTTACAAAGCCGTGTTCCGATGGCGCTGTGACAGCGTCCAGCTAGAGTGAACGCAAGCCGTAAAACGGCTCGCCAAGAATTTTTAAAAATACGCCGCAGGAGAGATTCGCAATGGCTCAGCAGGGCAGTGGTTATCAGGCTCGCTATAAACGCATTCTACTCAAGCTTAGCGGCGAGGCCCTGATGGGCTCGGAAGAGTTCGGGATCGATCCCAAAGTACTCGACCGCATGGCGCTGGAAGTCGGCCAACTGGTCGGTATCGGCGTACAGGTCGGCCTGGTGATCGGCGGCGGTAACCTGTTTCGCGGCGCGGCACTGAGTGCGGCCGGCATGGACCGGGTCACCGGCGATCACATGGGCATGCTGGCCACTGTGATGAACGCCCTGGCCATGCGCGACGCCCTGGAGCGCGCTAATATCTCGGCTATCGTGATGTCGGCTATTTCCATGGTCGGCGTGACCGATCACTATGACCGCCGCAAAGCCATGCGCCACCTGAACGCCAAGGAAGTGGTGATCTTCGCCGCCGGCACGGGTAACCCGTTCTTCACCACCGACTCGGCAGCGTGCCTGCGCGCCATCGAGATTGATGCTGACGTGGTGCTCAAGGCGACCAAGGTAGACGGCGTTTACACCGCAGACCCATTCAAAGACCCGCATGCCGAGAAGTTCGATCATCTGACCTACGATGAAGTCCTGGATCGCAAGCTGGGCGTGATGGACCTGACGGCTATTTGCCTGTGCCGCGACCACAAGATGCCGCTGCGCGTATTTAACATGAACAAGCCCGGCGCCCTGCTGAACATCGTACACGGCGGCGCAGAAGGGACTCTGATCGAGGAAGGCCAACAATGATCAACGAAATCAAGAAAGACGCCCAGGCGCGTATGCAGAAATCCCTGGAATCGCTGAGCCATGCATTCGGCCAGATCCGTACCGGCAAGGCGCACCCGAGTATCCTGGGCAGCGTAATGGTGCCTTACTACGGTTCTGATACCCCTATCAGCAGCGTTGCCAACATTACCGTTAAAGATTCGCGCACCCTGCAAGTCGTGGCCTTCGAGCGCAACATGCTCGGTGCCGTCGACAAGGCCATCCAGAGCGCTGGCCTGAACCTCAACCCAACCAACCTGGGTGAGTTGCTGCTGATCTCCATGCCGGCCCTGACTGAAGAAACCCGTAAGGGCTTCACCAAGCAGGCGCGCAGCGCTGCCGAAGATGCGCGCGTCGCCGTGCGTAACATCCGTCGCGATGCCCTGGGTGACCTGAAGAAACTGGTCAAGGACAAGGAAATCAGCGAAGACGAAGAGCGTCGTGCCACTGCTGATATCGATAAGCTGACCAAGGATGCCGAGGCCCAGATCACTAAGGCCACGGAAGAAAAAGAAAAGGACCTGATGGCCGTATAAGGGGTCAGGACGCCTTCATGGAAAAGACCAAGCAGACTGTGCCCTCTGTGGTGCCGCGCCATGTCGCGATCATCATGGATGGGAATAATCGCTGGGCGAAGAAACGCTTTATGCCGGGTGTGGCCGGGCATAAAGCGGGTGTCGATGCGGTGCGGGCGGTGATCGAGGTATGCGCCGAAGCCAAGGTCGAAGTGTTGACCTTGTTCGCGTTCTCCAGTGAAAACTGGCAGCGGCCCGCCGAAGAAGTCAGCGCCTTGATGGACTTGTTCTTCCGGGCGTTGCGTCGTGAGGCCAAGCGCCTCAATGACAACAACATCTGTCTGCGCATCATTGGTGATCGCTCGCGCTTCCATCCGGAATTGCAGGCGGCCATGCGCGAAGCTGAGGCCATTACTGCCGGCGCCAACCGTTTTGTGCTGCAGATCGCAGCCAACTACGGTGGCCAGTGGGATATCGCCCAGGCCGCGCAGCGGCTGGCCCGCGAAGTGCAGGCCGGTCATCTGCGACCCGACGACATCACGCCCGAACTCTTGCAAACCTGCCTGGTGACCGGTGACCTGCCGTTGCCTGACTTGTGCATCCGTACCGGTGGTGAGCACCGCATCAGTAATTTCCTGTTGTGGCAGCTGGCCTACACCGAGCTGTACTTCTCCGACCTGTTCTGGCCGGACTTCAAACACGATGCCATGCGTACTGCGCTGGCCGATTTCGCTTCCCGTCAGCGTCGCTTCGGTAAAACGAGTGAGCAGATCGAAGCTGGAGCCCGGGTTTAAATGCTTAAACAACGAATCATCACAGCACTGATCCTGTTGCCGATCGCCTTGTGTGGGTTTTTCCTGCTCGAGGGTTCCGGCTTTGCGCTGTTTATCGGCCTGGTCGTCACCCTGGGTGCCTGGGAATGGGCGCGCCTGGCAGGTTTCAATGCACAGTTGCCGCGGGTGGCCTATGCCGCCGTGGTGGCCGCCTTGGCGTTTCTCTTGTACATCCTGCCCGACATTGCACCTTGGGTGTTGGGTGCGGCAGTACTGTGGTGGGCGCTGGCGACATTCCTGGTGTTGACTTACCCGCGCACCAGCAGTCAATGGTCGAGCGTGGCCTGCAAGTTGGTGATTGGTTTATTGATCCTGCTGCCGGCGTGGCAGGGGCTGATTGAGATCAAGCGTTACCCGATGGGTAACTGGCTGATCCTGGCGGTCATGGTGCTGGTCTGGGGGGCGGATATCGGTGCCTACTTCTCCGGTCGGGCCTTTGGCAAGCGCAAGCTGGCACCGGCGGTCAGTCCGGGCAAGAGCTGGGAGGGTGTATACGGTGGTTTGGCGTTGACGCTGGTGATCGCACTGGTCGTCGGTGTTGTGCGTGGCTGGGCGGTGAAGGACATCTTCCTGGCGCTGGTGGCTACAGCCATTGTCGTGTTTATCTCGGTGGTGGGTGACCTCACCGAAAGCATGTTCAAGCGCCAGGCCGGGATCAAGGACAGCAGCAACCTGCTGCCGGGTCACGGCGGTGTGCTGGACCGCATCGACAGCCTGACCGCTGCCATTCCGATCTTTGCCGTGCTGTTGTGGATGACGGCGTCGTGAGCCGCCTGCAACAAGTGACCGTGCTGGGTGCAACCGGCTCGGTAGGGTTGAGCAGCCTGGATGTGATTGCGCGCCATCCTGATCGCTACCAGGTTTTCGCCCTCACCGGGTTTACCCGCATGAGCGAGCTGCTGGCCTTGTGCGTACGCCATGCGCCGCGATTTGCGGTAGTGCCTGAAGCCGCTGCGGCGCGGACGCTGCAGGATGACCTGCGGGCTGCCGGGCTTGCGACTCAGGTGTTGGTCGGGGAGGAGGGGCTGTGCCAAGTCTCGGCCGACGCCGAAGTTGACACGGTGGTCGCCGCCATTGTCGGTGCTGCGGGGTTGCGTCCAACCCTGGCGGCCGTCGACGCTGGCAAGAAGATCCTGTTGGCCAATAAAGAAGCGCTGGTCATGTCCGGCGCGCTCTTCATGCAGGCGGTGCGCAAAAGTGGCGCGGTACTGCTGCCACTCGATAGCGAACACAATGCGATCTTCCAGTGCATGCCCGGCGACTATGCCCGTGGCCTGAGTCAGGTGGGTGTGCGTCGGATCCTGCTGACCGCCTCCGGAGGGCCGTTCCGGAAAACCCCGCTCGCGGAGCTGGAACAGGTGTCGCCCGACCAGGCGTGCGCTCATCCGAACTGGTCCATGGGGCGCAAAATCTCTGTGGATTCGGCGAGCATGATGAACAAGGGGTTGGAACTGATCGAGGCGTGCTGGCTGTTCGATGCGCGGCCTGACCAGGTCGAGGTGGTGATTCACCCGCAAAGTGTGATTCATTCCCTGGTCGACTACGTGGACGGTTCGGTCCTGGCGCAGTTGGGCAACCCCGATATGCGCACCCCGATCGCCAATGCCCTGGCCTGGCCCGAGCGGATCGATTCCGGCGTGGCGCCTTTGGATCTGTTTGCCGTGGCTCGTCTGGACTTCGAAGCGCCCGACGAGCAGCGCTTTCCGTGCCTGCGCCTTGCCCGGCAAGCTGCCGAAGCGGGCAATAGCGCGCCGGCGATGCTGAATGCGGCCAATGAGGTGGCGGTGGCGGCGTTTCTCGAACGGCGCATCCGCTTTCCGCAGATCGCGAGTATCATCGAGGACGTCCTGGCGCTTGAGCCTGTTGTGACGGTGAGCGATCTGGGGGCAGTATTCGAGGCCGATACCAAGGCCCGGGCCCTGGCGGAACAATGGTTGAACCGCAACGTGCGTTAGCCTGTGGGCAGGTTTGAGCCTTGAGGCACTGGATAGGAATGCGGAGAACTTAGATGAGTGCGCTTTACATGATTGTCGGCACCCTGGTTGCTCTGGGTGTGCTGGTTACCTTCCACGAATTCGGCCACTTCTGGGTGGCGCGTCGTTGCGGCGTCAAGGTATTGCGCTTTTCCGTCGGTTTCGGCATGCCGCTGTTGCGCTGGCACGACCGCCGTGGCACCGAGTTCGTGATCGCGGCTATCCCGTTGGGTGGCTACGTCAAGATGCTCGATGAGCGCGAAGGTGAAGTGCCGGCAGACCAACTGGACCAATCTTTCAATCGCAAGACCGTTCGTCAGCGTATCGCCATTGTTGCCGCCGGTCCGATCGCCAACTTCCTGTTGGCGATGGTGTTCTTCTGGGTCTTGGCCATGCTGGGCAGCCAGCAGGTGCGTCCGGTCATCGGCGCGGTCGAGTCGGACAGTATCGCCGCCAAGGCTGGGTTGGTTGCTGGGCAAGAAATTGTTTCCATTGATGGCGAACCCACCACGGGGTGGGGCGCGGTCAATTTGCAGTTGGTGCGTCGCCTGGGTGAAAGCGGCACCGTCAACGTGGTGGTGCGCGAGCAGGATTCCACCACCGAAACCCCGCGCGAGCTGGCTCTTGACCACTGGCTAAAGGGTGCTGATGAGCCTGATCCGATCAAGTCTCTGGGCATACGGCCCTGGCGTCCGGCCTTGCCGCCGGTGCTCGCGGAGCTGGACCCGAAAGGCCCGGCCCAGGCTGCAGGCCTGAAAACGGGCGACCGCTTGTTGGCCCTCGATGGCCAGTCGCTGGGTGACTGGCAGCAAGTGGTTGACTTGGTGCGTGTACGTCCTGAAACCAAAATTGTGCTGAAAGTTGAGCGCGATGGTGCTCAAATCGACGTCCCTGTGACGCTGTCGGTTCGCGGGGAAGCCAAGGCGGCCGGGGGTTACCTGGGTGCCGGGGTCAAAGGTGTCGATTGGCCGCCATCGATGGTGCGCGAAGTCAGCTTCGGGCCGTTGGCTGCCATTGGCGAGGGAGCAAAACGCACTTGGACCATGAGTGTACTGACCCTCGAATCGCTCAAGAAAATGTTGTTCGGCGAGCTCTCGGTAAAAAACTTGAGTGGGCCGATAACCATTGCTAAAGTGGCGGGCGCTTCTGCCCAGTCGGGTGTCGCGGATTTCTTGAATTTCCTGGCTTATCTGAGTATCAGCCTGGGTGTTCTGAATTTGCTGCCCATTCCGGTATTGGATGGGGGGCATCTGTTGTTTTATCTGGTCGAGTGGGCGCGTGGTCGCCCCTTGTCGGATCGGGTGCAGGGTTGGGGGATACAGATCGGTATCAGTTTGGTGGTCGGGGTGATGTTATTAGCCTTGGTCAACGATCTGGGTCGACTGTAACGCTTCGCTGAATTGCGAATCTGCCGCATTTTGCGGCAGTTTGTTTATTGCCAGTTGGAATAAGAAAGGACTTCATGAAACGTCTGCTGCTAACTGCGGTTCTCACCGTATTGATGATCGCCGAAGTTCACGCCGAGTCCTTCACCATCTCCGATATTCGCGTCAACGGCCTCCAGCGGGTTTCCGCGGGTAGCGTCTTTGGTGCCTTGCCGTTGAACGTTGGGGAACAGGCTGATGACCGTCGCCTGGTGGAATCCACTCGTGCGTTGTTCAAAACCGGTTTCTTTCAAGACATCCAACTGGGTCGCGAAGGCAACGTCCTGGTCATCACCGTCGTCGAGCGACCCTCCGTCGCCAGTATCGAGATCGAAGGCAACAAGGCGATCTCGACTGAAGACCTGATGAAGGGCCTCAAGCAATCCGGCCTGGCCGAGGGCGAGATCTTCCAGCGTGCCACCCTTGAAGGTGTGCGTAACGAACTGCAACGCCAGTACGTTGCCCAGGGCCGCTACTCCGCGACCGTGGAAACGGAAGTGGTGCCGCAGCCGCGCAACCGTGTTGGCCTCAAGGTCAACATCAACGAAGGCACCGTGGCCGCGATTCAGCACATCAACGTGGTGGGCAATACCAAGTTTGCTGATGAAGACCTGATCGACCTGTTCGAACTCAAGACCACCAACTGGCTGTCGTTCTTCAAGAACGATGACAAGTACGCCCGTGAAAAACTTTCCGGTGACCTGGAACGCCTGCGTTCCTACTACCTGGACCGTGGCTATATCAACATGGATATCGCTTCGACCCAGGTGTCCATCACCCCGGACAAGAAACACGTCTACATCACTGTCAACGTGAACGAAGGCGAGAAGTACAAGGTTCGTGACGTGAAGCTGAGCGGCGACCTGAAAGTGCCTGAAGACCAGGTCAAGGCGCTGCTGCTGGTGCAGAAAGACCAAGTGTTCTCGCGCAAGCTGATGACCACCACGTCCGAACTGATCACCCGTCGCCTGGGTAACGAAGGCTATACCTTCGCCAACGTCAACGGTGTGCCGACCCCGCATGATGATGACCACACTGTGGACATCACCTTCGTCGTCGATCCAGGCAAGCGTGCCTACGTGAACCGTATCAACTTCCGTGGCAACACCAAGTCTGCGGACGAAGTGCTGCGTCGTGAAATGCGCCAGATGGAAGGTGGCTGGGCGTCGACTTACCTGATCGACCAGTCCAAGACCCGTCTTGAGCGCCTGGGCTTCTTCAAGGAAGTCAACGTCGAAACCCCGGCCGTACCGGGCGTGGATGACCAGGTTGACGTGAACTACGCCGTTGAAGAACAAGCGTCGGGTTCCATCACCGCGAGCGTGGGCTTCGCACAGAGTGCCGGTTTGATCCTTGGTGGTTCGATCACCCAGAACAACTTCCTCGGTACCGGTAACCGAGTGTCCATCGGCCTGACCCGAAGCGAATACCAGAGCCGATATAACTTCAGTTATACCGACCCTTACTGGACTGCCGACGGTGTGAGCCTGGGCTACAACGCCTTCTACCGCACCACCGACTACAAAGACCTCGACGTTGACGTAGCAAGCTACGCAATCGACAGCCTCGGTGCCGGTGTCAACGTGGGTTACCCGATCAGTGAGACCTCGCGTCTGACCTTCGGCCTGACCGCGCAGCAGGATGAAATCAAGACCGGTGTGTACACCGTGGACGAGATCTTCGACTTTACCCGTCGCGAAGGCGACAAGTTCCTGAACTTCAAGGCGTCTGCCGGCTGGTCCGAGTCGACCCTGAACAAAGGCGTACTGGCGACCCGTGGCCACTCCCAGAGCCTGACCCTGGAAACCACCACGCCGGGCAGCGACCTGTCGTTCTTCAAACTCGACTACCGTGGCCAGCTGTTCCAGCCATTGAGCGACAACTACACCATGCGCCTGCACACTGAGCTGGGCTATGGCGATGGTTATGGTTCTACCAATGGCTTGCCGTTCTATGAAAACTACTATGCTGGTGGTTTCAACTCGGTACGTGGCTTCAAGGACAGCACCTTGGGTCCGCGTGGTACGCCAAGCCGTGGTGTGGGTGTGACCGGTAACCAAGGCACTGTGGCCGACTCCGACAACGACCCGCTGCCGTTCGGTGGTAACGTCTTGATCCAGGGTGGCGCGGAAATCCTGTTCCCACTGCCGTTCGTGAAAGATCAGCGTTCACTGCGTACGTCGGTCTTCTGGGACGTGGGTAACGTGTTCGATTCCAAGTGCGAGCAGATCAAAAACCCGAGTGGCGTGAAGTCCAATACTCAGTGCAACGACGTGAGCCTCAGCAACCTGGCAAGCTCCGTGGGTGTGGGTGTGACTTGGGTGACTGCACTTGGCCCATTGAGCTTTGCTCTGGCCATGCCGATCAAGAAACCGGACAACGCTGAAACCCAGATTTTCCAATTCTCCCTCGGCCAGACGTTCTAAGCGTCTGACCCAAGATAACGACAACGGATTCTGTAGGAGTGCATCGTGCGTAAGTTGACTCAATTGGTTCTGCTGGCAACCGTGCTGGTAGCGACCCCGGCCTTCGCCGAAATGAAAATCGCCGTCCTGAACTATCAGATGGCCCTGCTGGAATCGGACGCGGCCAAGAAGTACGCCGTGGATGCCGAGAAAAAGTTCGGTCCGCAACTGACCAAGCTCAAGACCCTGGAAAGCAGCGCCAAGGGCATCCAGGACCGCCTGGTAGCCGGTGGCGACAAGATGCAACAAGGCGAGCGCGAGCGTCTGGAGCTTGAATTCAAGCAAAAGGCCCGTGACTACCAGTTCCAGTCCAAAGAGCTGAACGAAGCCAAAGCGGTTGCTGACCGTGAAATGCTGAAACAGTTGAAGCCGAAACTCGACAGCGCTGTGGAAGAAGTCATCAAGAAAGGTGCCTTTGACCTGGTGTTCGAGCGTGGCGCGGTAATCGACGTCAAGCCTCAATACGACATCACCCGCCAGGTGATCGAGCGCATGAACCAGCTGAAGTAAGCCATGACCGCGACTATCAAGCTCGGCGAGTTGGCCGAGTTCCTGGGGGCCACCTTGCGTGGCTCTCCGGAGAAGGAAATCACTGGGCTAGCCACCTTGCAGGAGGCTGGCCCAGGTCAGTTGAGCTTCCTCGCAAACCCCCAATACCGTAAATACCTGGTCGACAGCCAAGCCGCCGCCGTGTTGCTGAAAGCGGCTGACGCCGAAGGGTTTGCCGGGGATGCGCTGGTGGTGGCTGACCCGTACCTGGCGTATGCCCGGGTGTCGCACCTGTTCGATCCTAAGCCCAAGGCAGCGGCCGGTGTTCATCCGTCTGCGGTGATCGCTGATGATGCCCAGGTTGACCCAGCGGCCAGCATCGGTGCCTTTGCGGTGGTCGAGAGCGGCGCGCGCATTGCGGCGGGTGTCACCGTTGGGGCCCATTGCTTTATCGGTGCGCGCTGCGAGATCGGCGCCGACGGTTGGCTGGCGCCGCGCGTGACCCTGTACCACGATGTGCGTATCGGTGAGCGGGTGGTCATCCAGTCGGGTGCCGTGATCGGCGGTGAAGGCTTTGGCTTTGCCAACGCCAAGGGCATCTGGAACAAAATTGCCCAGGTCGGCGGCGTATTGATCGGCGACGACGTTGAAATTGGCGTGAACACCGCTGTCGATCGCGGGGCCCTGGCCGATACCGTGATCGGTAACGGCGTGAAGCTCGACAACCAGATCCAGATCGCCCACAACGTGCAGATTGGCGATCACACCGCCATGGCCGCGTGCGTGGGCATCTCCGGTAGCACCAAAATTGGTAAGCATTGCATGCTCGCCGGTGGCGTAGGGCTGGTGGGGCATATTGATATTTGCGACAACGTCTTCATCACCGGGATGACCATGGTGACCCACTCGATTACCGAGCCAGGTGCCTATTCTTCCGGTACCGCCATGCAGCCTGCGGCTGAATGGCGCAAGAGTGCAGCGCGGTTGAGGCAGCTCGACGACATGGCTCGGCGTCTCAAACAGCTGGAAAAGCGTGTTGGGGACGTGACCCCTGGCGGTAATGCTTCATCAGAAGGCTGATACCATTTCCATATCAAGTGTGCACAGCCGCTAGACTGCCTCCTTGATTTGCTAGCGGGGCGTGCGTTTAGTTCGCCCGCCCCCAATCTTTATTACAGGCTTCCCCCCGAAATGATGGACATCAACGAGATTCGCGAATACCTGCCTCACCGTTACCCGTTCCTGCTGGTGGACCGCGTAGTGGACCTCAATGTCGAGGAAAAGCGCATTCGTGCCTACAAGAATGTCAGCATCAACGAACCGTTCTTCAATGGTCACTTTCCTGCACACCCCATCATGCCGGGCGTGTTGATCATCGAAGCGATGGCCCAGGCTGCCGGTATCCTTGGTTTCAAAATGCTTGACCTCAAGCCTGCCGACGGCACGCTTTACTATTTCGTGGGCTCCGACAAGTTGCGTTTCCGCAATCCGGTTACCCCGGGTGACCAGCTGATCCTGGAAGCCAAGTTCATCAGCTGCAAGCGCCAGATCTGGAAGTTCGAATGCCAGGCCTCGGTGGACGGCAAGCCGGTGTGCTCCGCTGAGATCATCTGCGCGGAACGCAAACTATGAGTTTGATTGACCCTCGCGCAATCATCGATCCGTCGGCCGTACTGGCCGCCGACGTTGAGGTCGGCCCTTGGTCGATCATCGGCGCAGGTGTGGAAATCGGCGAGGGGACTGTCATCGGGCCGCACGTGATCCTCAAAGGTCCGACCCGCATTGGCAAACACAATCGCATCTACCAGTTCTCCTCGGTAGGCGAAGACACCCCGGACATGAAGTACAAGGGTGAAGAGACGCGCCTGGTAATCGGTGATCACAACATCATCCGTGAAGGCGTGACCATTCACCGTGGTACCGTGCAGGATCGGGCCGAAACCACGCTGGGTGATCACAACCTGGTCATGGCCTATGCCCATATCGGCCACGACAGCGTCATCGGCAACCACTGCATCCTGGTCAACAACACCGCGTTGGCGGGCCATGTGCACGTTGACGATTGGGCGATCCTGTCCGGATTCACCCTGGTGCATCAGTATTGCCATATCGGCGCCCACAGCTTTTCCGGCATGGGCACCGCTATCGGTAAGGATGTTCCGGCGTTCGTCACGGTATTCGGCAACCCGGCCGAAGCCCGCAGCATGAACTTCGAAGGCATGCGCCGTCGCGGTTTCAGCGAAGAAGCCATCCACGCCCTGCGCCGCGCCTACAAGGTGGTTTACCGCCAAGGGCTCACGGTTGACCAGGCATTGACCCAACTGCTCGAGCCGGCAGCGTTGTTCCCGGAAGTCGCTGTGTTCCGTGACTCGATCCAGGCGTCGACTCGCGGCATCACCCGCTAATCATGGCTAATCTGCGTATCGCGCTGGTGGCCGGGGAAGCTTCCGGCGACATTCTGGGCGCAGGTCTTATGCGGGCCCTCAAGGCCCAGCATCCGGCGGTGCAATTTATCGGTGTCGGCGGCCCGCTGATGCAGGCTGAAGGGCTTACGTCCTACTTCCCCATGGAGCGCTTGTCGGTCATGGGGTTGGTTGAGGTGCTGGGGCGCCTGCGCGAACTGTTGGCGCGTCGCAAGCTGCTGATCCAGACCCTGATCGAAGAAAAGCCTGATGTGTTCATCGGGATCGACGCGCCGGACTTCACCCTCACTCTCGAACTCAAGTTGCGTCAGGCCGGCATCAAGACCGTGCACTACGTCAGCCCCTCCGTTTGGGCGTGGCGGCAGAAGCGCGTGCTCAAGATCCGTGAGGGCTGCGACCTGATGCTGACCCTGCTGCCGTTCGAGGCCCGGTTCTATGAAGAAAAGGGCGTGCCGGTACGGTTTGTCGGGCATACCCTGGCCGACACCATTCCCTTGCAGGCTGACCGCACGGCAGCACGTGCCGAGCTGGGCTTGCCAGACGGCCCGTTGGTAGCGTTGATGCCAGGCAGCCGTGGCGGTGAAGTTGGCCGCCTGGCCTCGGTGTTTTTCGACGCCGCCGAGCGTCTGCAGGCGCTGAAGCCAGGCGTACGTTTCGTGCTGCCCTGCGCCAGCCCGCAACGTCGTGTGCAGATCGAAGCACTGCTGGAAGGTCGCAACCTGCCGTTGACCTTGCTCGATGGCCAGTCGCACCTGGCCCTGGCGGCCTGCGATGCGGTACTGATCGCTTCGGGCACGGCCACCCTCGAGGCCTTGCTGTACAAGCGCCCGATGGTCGTGGCCTACCGCCTGGCGCCGCTGACTTTCTGGATTCTCAAGCGCATGGTCAAAAGCCCCTACATCTCCTTGCCCAACCTGCTGGCCCAACGCCTGTTGGTGCCGGAGTTGTTGCAGGACGATGCAACGCCGGAGGCCCTCGCGCAAACCCTACTACCCTTGATCGACGGTGGCGAAGAGCAGACCCGTGGTTTCGACGACATCCACCGCACCCTGCGTCGTGATGCGTCGAACCAGGCGGCCGACGCCGTGTTGAGCTTGATCGGCCAGAAACAGGAAGCCTTATGAAGACGCAAATGGGCCTGGATTTCAGCCTGGTTGCCCAAGCCCACGAGCTGGTGGCCGGTGTTGACGAAGTAGGGCGCGGGCCTTTGTGTGGTGCGGTGGTCACGGCGGCGGTGATTCTTGATCCGAACCGTCCGATCCTCGGCCTCAACGACTCGAAGAAGCTCACTGAAGCACGCCGCGAAAAGCTCTACGACGAGATCTGTGAGAAAGCACTGAGCTGGCATATCGCGCGGGCCGAAGTCGAAGAAATCGACGAACTGAACATTCTGCACGCCACCATGCTGGCCATGCAGCGTGCGGTCGAGGGGCTGCACATCACCCCGAAAATGGCGATGATCGACGGCAACCGCTGCCCCAAGCTGGCCATGCCTTCCGAAGCGGTGGTCAAGGGAGATAGCAAGGTGCCGGCCATCGCCGCTGCCTCGATCCTGGCCAAAGTCAGCCGTGACCGGGAAATGGCCGCGTTCGAATTGATCTACCCCGGCTACGGCATGGGCGGTCATAAAGGCTACCCGACGCCCGTTCATCTGGAAGCCCTGGCTCGCCTTGGCCCGACGCCGATCCACCGCCGCTCGTTCGCCCCTGTGCGCCAGGCCTACGAGCTGCGCGAGAGCCTCAGCGAGGTGTAGTCGCGTAGGCTGATGTTTTGCTCAAGGCCCGGTACAATCCCGGGCCTTGTTGTTTCTAAGTTTCTAGACAGGATCACTATGCCGGCTTCATTCGTTCACCTACGCCTGCACACTGAATACTCCCTGGTCGACGGCCTGGTACGGATCAAACCGCTGGTCAAAACCCTGGTGGGCATGAACATGCCTGCGGTCGCGGTTACCGATCAGAACAACATGTGTTCCCTGGTCAAGTTCTACAAGAACGCCATGGGCGCCGGCATCAAGCCGATCTGTGGCGCCGACCTGTGGCTGTCCAACAAAGACCCGGATAACCCGCTGAGCCGCATCAGCCTGTTGGCGATGAACGGCGTGGGCTATCGCAACCTCACCGAACTGATTTCCCGTGGTTTCATCGACGGCCAGCGCAATGGCTCGATCATCATCGAGCGTGAATGGGTCGCCGAGGCCAGCGAAGGCCTGATCATGCTGTCGGCCGCCAAAGAGGGCGAGATCGGTATCGCGCTACTGGGCGGCAACCCGCAGGAAGCCGAAGTGCTGGCGCGCGAATGGATGCAGGTCTTCCCGGACCGTTTCTACCTGGAAATCCAGCGCACCAATCGCCCCAACGACGAAGAACACCTGCACGCCGCGGTAGCCCTGGCCGACAAGCTGGGCGCGCCGCTGGTGGCGACCAACGATGTGCGCTTCATCAAGAAGGAAGACTTCGAAGCCCACGAAACCCGCGTGTGCATCGGCGAAGGCCGGGCCCTGGATGACCCGCGTCGCTCGAAGAACTACAGCGAGGAGCAATACCTCAAAAGCGCCGACGAGATGGCCGAGCTGTTCAGCGACCTGCCCGAGGCCCTGGAAAACTCGGTCGAGATCGCCAAGCGCTGCAACATCGAGGTCAAGTTGGGCAAGCACTTCCTGCCCAACTTCCCGATTCCCGATGGCATGACCATCGATGAGTACTTCCGCAAGGTCTCGTTCGATGGCCTGGAAGAGCGTTTGTCTGTCCTGCTGCCCAAGGACACCACCGAGGACTACGACGCCAAGCGCCAGGTTTATGTCGACCGGCTGAATTTCGAACTGGATATCATCATCCAGATGGGATTCCCCGGTTACTTCCTGATCGTAATGGACTTTATCCAGTGGGCCAAAAGCAACGGCGTACCGGTTGGTCCGGGCCGGGGGTCAGGTGCCGGCTCGCTGGTCGCCTATGTGCAGAAGATCACCGACCTTGACCCGCTGGAATATGACCTGCTGTTCGAACGGTTCCTGAACCCGGAACGGGTCTCCATGCCCGACTTCGACGTCGACTTCTGCATGGACGGCCGTGACCGCGTGATCGAATACGTGGCCGAGAAATATGGCCGCAACGCGGTCAGCCAGATCATCACCTTCGGTTCCATGGCGGCCAAGGCTGTAATCCGCGACGTAGCGCGGGTGCAGGGCAAGTCCTACGGCCTGGCGGATCGCCTGTCGAAGATGATCCCGTTCGAAGTCGGCATGACCCTGGAGAAAGCCTACGAGCAGGAAGAAATCCTGCGCGACTTTATCAAGGTCGACGAAGAAGCCGCCGAAATCTGGGACATGGCGCGCAAGCTCGAAGGTGTGGTGCGTAACGTCGGTAAACACGCCGGTGGCGTGGTTATTGCGCCGACCAAGCTCACGGACTTTTCGCCGATCTATTGCGACGAAGAGGGCGGTGGCCTGGTTACCCAGTTCGACAAAGACGACGTGGAGGCGGCCGGCCTGGTGAAGTTCGACTTCCTTGGCCTGCGGACCCTGACGATCATCGACTGGGCGCTCAAGACCATCAACCGTGACCGCGCCAAGGTCAATGAAGAGCCGCTGGATATCGCGTTTATCCCGCTGGACGACAAGCCAACCTACAGCCTGCTGCAAAAAGCCGAAACCACGGCTGTGTTCCAGCTTGAATCACGGGGTATGAAAGAGCTGATCAAAAAGCTCAAGCCCGACTGCCTGGAAGACTTGATCGCACTGGTGGCCCTGTTCCGTCCGGGCCCGCTGCAATCGGGCATGGTGGATGACTTCATCAACCGTAAGCACGGTCGCGCGGAACTGGCCTACCCGCACTCGGACTACCAGTACGAAGGTCTCAAGCCGGTACTGGCGCCGACCTACGGCATCATCCTGTATCAGGAACAGGTGATGCAGATCGCCCAGGTGATGGCCGGTTATACCCTGGGCGGTGCGGACATGCTGCGTCGCGCCATGGGTAAGAAAAAACCCGAGGAAATGGCCAAGCAACGTGGCGGTTTCATCGAAGGTTGCGCGACCAACAATATCGACGCCGATCTCGCGGGTAACATCTTCGACCTGGTAGAAAAATTCGCCGGTTATGGTTTCAACAAATCCCACTCCGCCGCCTACGGCCTGGTGTCGTACCAGACCGCCTGGCTGAAAGCCCACTACCCGGCGCCGTTCATGGCCGCGGTACTCTCGGCGGATATGCACAACACCGACAAGGTCGTGACCTTGATCGAGGAAGTGCGCACCATGAAGCTGCGCCTCGACGCGCCGGACGTGAACGCCTCGGAGTTCAAGTTCACCGTGAACGACGAAGGCCGCATCATTTACGGTCTGGGTGCGATCAAAGGCGTGGGCGAAGGCCCGGTGGAAGCCATCACCGAAGCGCGTCAGGACGGGCCGTTCAAGGACCTGTTCGACTTCTGCGCGCGGGTTGACCTCAAGCGCATCAACAAGCGGACACTCGATGGCCTGATCCGCAGCGGCGCACTCGACCGTCTCGGTCCGTATTTCCATGATGAGCCCAAGGCTTACCAGGCGAATATCGACCGTAACCGCGCAGTGCTGCTCGCCGCCATGGAAGAGGCGATCAAGGCCGCCGAGCAAACCGCCCGAACCCACGACAGCGGCCACGCCGACCTGTTTGGCGGTTTGTTCGTCGAAGAAGATGCGGACGTATACGGCAACCATCGCAAGGCCAAGGACCTGACCCTCAAGGAACGCCTCAAGGGCGAGAAAGACACCTTGGGCCTGTACCTCACCGGTCACCCGATTGACGAATACGAAGGGGAAATCCGCCGGTTCGCCCGTCAACGCATCATCGACCTGAAGCCGGCGCGGGACACTCAGACCGTTGCCGGCATGATCATCGCCCTGCGGGTGATGAAGAATAAAAAGGGCGACAAGATGGGCTTTATCACCCTCGACGACCGTTCGGGCCGTATCGAAGCGTCGCTGTTTGCCGACGCGTTCCACTCCGCGCAGTCGCTGCTGCAGACCGACGCGATGGTGGTGGTGGAAGGGGAGGTCAGCAACGATGACTTCTCCGGCGGCCTGCGCCTGCGCATTAAGCGGGTGATGAGCATGGAAGATGCGCGCACCAATTTGGCCGAAAGCCTGCGTTTGAAGGTGAAAACCGAAGCGCTCAAGGGCGATCAGCTACGCTGGTTGGGCGACCTGCTCAAACGCCACCGTGGCGCGTGCCCGGTGACCATGGAGTACACCGGCAATGACGCTAAGGCCATGTTGCAGTTCGGCGAGAGCTGGCGAATTGATCCCGCTGACGGCTTGATTCAAGCTTTGCGTGACCAGTTCGGGCGAGACAACGTCTTCCTCCAATACCGTTGACGGTCAGATGTGTCTGATCTCGACTAAACATTTAATCTCGACCTAAACGCGCCTCTCCCTTAAGGTAGGGCGCGAATAGACAACCGGCTGGCCAGGCACGCCCTGGCCGTCGACCCAAGACGGACGCTTATGAACCCGAATTTTCTTGATTTCGAACAGCCGATCGCTGACCTGCAAGCCAAGATCGAAGAACTGCGCCTGGTCGGCAATGACAATTCGCTGAACATCGGCGATGAGATCGCTCGCCTGCAAGACAAGAGCAGCACGCTCACCGAAGACATCTTCGGCAAGTTGACCAGTTGGCAGATCGCGCGCCTGGCCCGCCACCCGCGCCGTCCGTACACCCTGGACTACATTCAGCACATCTTCACCGAGTTCGACGAGCTGCATGGCGATCGCCACTTCTCAGACGACGCCGCCATCGTGGGCGGTATCGCTCGCCTGGACGACCAGCCGGTGATGGTGATTGGTCACCAGAAAGGCCGTGAAGTGCGTGAGAAAGTCCGCCGTAATTTCGGCATGCCGCGCCCGGAAGGCTACCGCAAGGCGTGCCGCCTGATGGAAATGGCCGAACGCTTCAAGATGCCGATCCTGACCTTCATCGACACCCCGGGTGCCTACCCAGGTATCGACGCCGAAGAGCGCAACCAGAGCGAGGCTATCGCCTGGAACCTGCGCGTCATGTCACGCCTGAAAACCCCGATCATTGCCACCGTAATCGGCGAAGGTGGTTCCGGCGGCGCCCTGGCCATTGGTGTTTGCGACCAACTGAACATGCTGCAATATTCGACCTACGCGGTGATTTCGCCGGAAGGTTGCGCTTCGATCCTGTGGAAAACCGCCGAAAAGGCGCCGGACGCTGCCGAAGCCATGGGGATCACCGCCGATCGCCTCAAGGGCCTGGGCATCGTCGATAAAGTCATCGCCGAGCCATTAGGTGGCGCACACCGCGACCCGGCTGCCGCTGCCGCAACTATCCGTGGTGAGCTGGCTTCGCAACTGGCGATGCTCAAGAAGCTGGATAACGAAGCCTTGCTGGCCCGTCGTTATGAGCGCCTGATGAGCTACGGTCTCTAAGACCAACGCACTACCAAAATGTGGGAGGGGGCTTGCCCCCGATTGCTGAGTGTCAGTCAATGTATCCAGTGACTGACCCACCGCTATCGGGAGCAAGCCCCCTCCCACATTTGCTTTGTGTATGCTTGGTCAACGTATTCCAGATTTGCGGCGGTAATGTTTGATGAAGCCAACCCTGCCCGCCAAGCTCCTGCAAGCCCTGGCCCCCTGGCGCAGCGCCCCGGCCTGGCACATTGCATTCTCCGGTGGCCTTGATTCCACCGTCCTGCTGCACCTCCTGGCCAATCTTGCCAACACCGACACCCTGCCGCCCCTCAGCGCTGTCCATGTCCACCATGGCCTGCAAACCGCCGCCGACGCGTGGCCTGCTCACTGCCAGTCGATATGCGACAACTTGGGTGTGCCTCTGCGCGTGATGCGCGTGCAGGTGCAACCCGGCGCCAGCCTTGAGCGTGCCGCCCGTGACGCGCGTTACCAGGCTTTTATCGAGGTGACCGGGGCAGGGCAGGTGTTGCTGACGGGCCAGCATCGCGACGATCAAGCGGAAACCCTGTTATTCCGCCTGCTGCGTGGGGCTGGGGTGCGCGGGCTGTCGGCGATGCCGGCGCAGCGCCCATTGGCGGCCGGCTATCTGGTGCGGCCCTTGTTGGAGGTCTCGCGGGCAGAGCTGGAAGCCTATGCCGAGGAGCATCAGCTCGAATGGATCGAAGACCCTTCCAACGCTGATTCGCGGTTTTCCCGTAATTACCTGCGTCACCGGGTGTTGCCGACGCTGACGGAGCGCTGGCCTCAAGCTGTCTCAAGCCTGGCCCGCACCGCTGAGCACTTGAGCGAAGCCCAGGGCCTGCTTGACGAGTTGGCAGTCATGGACCTGCAGGCCGCCGACCAGCCGTCAGCGTTTCCCTGGCTGAGATTGCGGTCATTGACCCTCGCCCCCTTACGCGAGCTTTCCGACGCTCGCCAGCGCAATGCCCTGCGCCATTGGCTGACGCCGCTGACCCGTCTGCCTGACAGCGACCACTGGGCCGGCTGGCATTCCCTACGTGATGCCAAGGACGATGCACAGCCCCTGTGGCGCCTGGCCGATGGCGAGCTGCACCGTTGTGGTCAGCGCATCTGGTGGCTGCCCTCGACAGGGTCGGAATTTTCCGACGCAACGGTGAGCTGGCCCGATCCGCAAAAACCACTAGAGTTAGCCGGCAATGGTCAGTTGATACTCAGTGGTGAGGCGCCTGATGGTCCGCTGCAGGTTCGTTACCGCCAAGGCGGCGAAATCATCGAAGTGCCAGGTCGCGGTCGACGTGACTTGAAGCGCCTGCTTAACGAAAGTGGCTTGCCGGGCTTCGTCCGTGGCAGATTGCCGCTGCTGTATCAGGGCGAGCAATTGCTGGGTGTGCCCAGCCTTGCGGGACTTTGGCCAGCACCGAGCCATGACTGGCAATTACATTGGATGCCACAGACCTGCGATCAAGGTTTGAGCTGATAGAGCCTTTCCGGTAGACTACGCTCCCTTCTTGATACAACTTCTGTGGATTCGACTGAATCGCAGCAGTTGCCGATTACCAA
>NZ_JBYVMD010000055.1:0-34284 GCF_058145955.1 Pseudomonas sp. A39 | reverse complement strand
GAGCAAAGGCAAACGCGGCGGCCTTAAAGCCGACCGGAGTTGCGTCTGTCGATCGCGGTCCAAATGTGGGAGGGGGCTTGCTCCCGATAGCGGTGTGTCAGTTGATGCATCTGTGGCTGCCCCACTGCTATCGGGAGCAAGCCCCCTCCCACAGTTTGATCTCCATACATCAGGCAGATATCAGCCTGCTTTTGATCTGCTTTTGATCTGGTTTTTGATTTTGATCTTAGGCGCCCCGTCAAACACGCTGGCCGAACGCAGGCTTGAATCCGTGGGTAACCCGGCAGGACGCCGGGTTAGCCGCCCCGCGCCATGGATGGCGCGTGGCGGCGGCCCACGGATTCAAGCCGGAGTGAGGGCATGCCGAGCCTAGGCGAGGCACCGAGTGTTGGGGCAAGAGCCTTTTGGTTACTTTTGGGCTCTTTTCAAAAGTGACCCGCTGTAAAAGCGGAACCAATATCAGCCGTTACCCAAACAACGGATATGTACCCGCCAAATGCAACACCTCCCACCTCCAGCGTCATCGCGTAGAAACCCCATGACCCACGGCGAAACTCTACATGATCGGCAGCGGGCATTAACCGGCCTGGTAGCCCATCAGTTCCTCTTCACTGAGGATTCGAATGGTGCGCCGCTGCACCTCGATCAATCCACCTTCCACCAGCCGGTGCAGAATCCTGGAAAAGGTTTCCGGCTGGATCCCCAGCTTCGACGCCACCAGTCGTTTAGGCACTTGCAGCACTACGTCGCCGCTGACGGCATCGCGCTCCTGGAACAGAAAGTTGATCACCCGGCGACTGGCGTTGGCCAGGGTCAGGGTGTCGATGTCCTTGAGGCGCTGGTGCAGGTGGATGCTCATGCTCGCCAGGATCGCCAGGCAGATTTTCGGCTGGTCTTCCAGGGCGCGGCGGTAGTGCTGGCCTTCGATACTGACCAGCACACAGTCCTTGAGCGCCGTTGCGCTGACCGGGTAGGCCTTGGCCTGGGTGAACAGCAGGGCTTCGGCGAAGGTCTGGCCGGGTTGAATGATTTCCACCAGGTGCTCCTGGCCTTCGCCGGTGACGCGATGCAGTTTGATCTGGCCGCTGACCAGCAGGAAGAAACGGTCGGCGGGGTCACCCTGGTGCATCAAGGGGGTGTGGCTGGGCACGCGTTTCAGGTTGGCCAGGGTGCAGACGTCCTGGAAGGTTTTTTCCGGGAGTTGGGTGAAGAGGTGGTGACGGCGTAGGGTCAGGACGATTTGGGGATGGGTGAGCATTGTTTGGGCCTCCGCGGGTGGTCAGGGTAGGGGGCCTGGGGTGGGTTTGGATATGCCTCTGAGGGGGTACCTCGGTGTGTATATCCGTTTCTGCGGTAACGGCGGGTATGGGGCCCGGCCAGCGTGTTTGACGGGGCGCCTCAGATCAAAAGCAAAAGCGCGGCGGCCTTGAAGCCGACCGGTGTTGCGTGTGCCGTACTCGGTTAAAAATGTGGGAGGGGGCTTGCCCCCGATAGCCGATAACGGATATGCACACCGCAGACCCAACCCCAACGCTCACCCCACCTGCCTCAAATGCTCCATCGCCCAAACCGCCGCCTCCACCCGCGACCGCAACCCCAACTTGTGCAGCAAATTCTTCACATGCACTTTCACCGTCCCCTCAGTAATCCCCAACTTATGCCCAATCACCTTATTGCTATACCCACTGGCAATCGTCTTCAACACCTGCCGCTCCCGCTCGGTCAATTCAACCGCCGCATGCGGCTGCGGTGAGCGCAACGCCTGGGCCAGCACTCGTGTCAATCCGGGGCTGATCACCAGCGCCCCATGCAGCGCATCGCGAATAAATTCCACCACCAGTTCCGGCTCCATGTCCTTGAGCAGGTACCCATTGGCGTCCAGGCGCAGTGCATCCCGAATATCGTCTTCGGCGTCGGACACGGTAAACAGCAACACCTTGCCGGCATAGTCCATGGCGCGCAGGCGGCGCAGGGTTTCCAGGCCGTTCATCTGGGGCATGTTGTTGTCCAGCAGCACCAGGTCCGGTTGCAGGCTCTGGATCTGGTCGAGGGCTTCCTGGCCGTTGCCGGCTTCACCGACCACGTGCAGGTCGTCTTCCAGTTCGAGGATCTGGCGCATTCCGTGGCGCATCATCGGGTGGTCGTCGACCAACAGAATCCGGTGGCGAATGGCGGTGTTCATGAGGCGGTGCCTTGTAGGGAGTGGCCGAGGAATTCCGGCTGGAAACGCAGTTGCACACGAGTGCCCTGAGGGGCTCGTGGGCTGATGTCGAGGTCGCCGTGCAGGCTGCGGGCGCGTTCGTCCATGATGGTCAGGCCGTGGTGTTCTCGCCGGTCGACCTCGCCGCTGAAGCCACGACCATCGTCTTCGATGCTCAGGCTGACTGTCTCGCCGACTTGGCGCAGTTGCAGCCAGGCGTTTTGCGCATGGGCGTGGCGCAGGCAGTTGGACAGCGCTTCGCGGGTGATCTGCAACACGTGGATCTGTTCGCTGGCCGACAGCTGGAAGGCCAGGGCGTCCACATGCAGGTGCACCTGGAACTCGCCACGCCGGGAGAATTCTTCGGCGGTGTCCTGCAACTCATGCACCAGCCCGGCATCGTGGATTTGCAGGCGGAAGGTGGTGAGCAGTTCGCGCAGTTGGCGGTAGGCGTTGTTCAGGCCGTCGCGCAGTTCGCCGGTGACGGTGGCCAGGGTCTCCACCGGTTCGCCACGGCGGATCAGGGTTTGCATGCGGCTCACTTGCAGCTTCATGTAGGACAGCGCCTGGGCCAGGGAGTCGTGCAGTTCGCGGGCGATGATGGTGCGCTCGTCGAGGAGCAACAGGCGGTGGTCCTGTTCGCGTTGGCGCTTGAGGGACAGTGAGGTGCCGATCAGGTTGGCCAAGGCCTGGATCAGTTGTTTTTCCCAATCCTGCGGTGCATGGCCGTCAAGGAAGTGCGCCTTGAGTTCGCCCAGTTCCGCGCCCTGGTTGCTGATGCTGAACACTTGCGGCGGCGCGGCGTGATGACGCTCGCAGGTGGCGCAGTCACCGACCGCGCAGACGTTGCGGCTGTTCTCGCCATGCAGCGCGAGCATCTGCTGGGCCGGCGCCAGGAAGTGGCCTTGCAGGCATAACGACAGGCGCAGCCCCGGCAGGCGTTTCTGGAAGCGTCGGATCAGTTCATCCAGGCCCTCGGCATTCGCCAGGCGCGTGGCCAGGCTGCGGCTGCTTTGGTAGAGCAGTTCGAGGGCGGCGTTGGCTTGTTGCAGGTTGAGGGTCTTGAGCTGCACCTGGCTTTCCAGGGTGCGGTGCGAGGCTTCGATGGTTTCGGCCATGGTGTTGAAGCTCAGCGCGAGTTGGCCCAGCTCGTCCTCGGAACGGTGGTTGACCCGGATCTTGAAGTCGCCGTCGCGAAAACGCCGGGTTGCGTGCACCAACTCTTCCAGGGGGTTGACCACCCCGTATTGCAGTTCGTACAGGCCGATCAGCAGGATGATCAAGGTGCTGAACAGCGCCAGGCCCTGGATACCCTGTTGCCAGCCTTGTTTGCGTTCGCTTTGTTGCTGCAACAGGCTGACGAAGTGATTCAGTTGCTCGACAAACGCCGGGGCGCTGGCCTGGAACAAGGCCGCATCACCGCGCAGCACCGCCGGGCGCAGCTCGGTGTTCCAGCGTTGCTGGATCTGTTGGTAGCTCTGTAGCAGGGCGCTCTGGGGGCCGTCTTCCAAGACCGCCTTGAGCGACTGACTGTCGAGGCGCCGTTGCAGGCTTTGGCTGACCTCGGTGATCTCACCCGGCTGGGCACCGGCGGCGAGTTTCCAGCTGAGGTGGTAGGTCTCCATGCGCACCGAGCCTGCGGTGTTGATCGCGGCGGCGTCGCCCTGGCTGAACCAGGCGATCAGCCCGGCGCTCAGGGAGCTGGCCAGGGCCAGGATGGCGATAAGGATCACCGCCAGGCCGGCACGGGCGGGCAGGGAGCTGCGCAGCCAGTCAAGCATGACGGCGTAATCGACGAAGGCAATGCAGAGGCATGAGGGCACCTGAAACCGGAAAGGGGGCTGGACACGGCCTTCCCTGGCGCACTACCTCTAAAGAATTGCCGGCGAACCCTCCCACGGATAAAAGCCGGCACAAGAGAGCAATCCGTTGATAAATAAAGCTTTTCTCTTGTTCTTTCGTCTACCTCCTTGGAGGTAGACGGGGCCAGCATAGCCCGATACCCCCCAGGCGGACGTTGATCTGGGTCAAGTTACACGGGGGTCTGGCCCCTAACCTGCGCTCATGGAATCACTTTCTGGAGCGCTTACCGTGACTCAACCCCGTATGAGACAAGGCCTGGTGCTGGGCATGAGCACCCTGGCTTTCACCGTTTGCTTTATGGTGTGGATGATGTTCGCCGTGCTCGGCGTGCCCATCAAAGAGCTGCTGCAACTCAACGAAACCCAGTTCGGCCTGCTGGCCGCCACGCCGGTATTGACCGGCTCCCTGGTGCGCCTGCCGCTGGGCTTGCTCACCGACCGCTTTGGCGGGCGCATCGTGTTTTTCCTGCTGATGCTCGCCTGCGTGTTGCCGCTGTACCTGATCACCTACGCCACCGCCTATTGGCAGTTCCTGGTGCTGGGCCTGTTTGTCGGCCTGGCCGGCGGCTCGTTTTCGGTGGGCATCGCCTACGTCGCCAAATGGTTCGACAAAGATAACCAGGGCTTCGCCATGGGCGTGTTCGGCGCCGGTAACGCGGGGGCGGCCGTCACCAAGTTTCTCGCCCCGGCACTGATCGCCCTCGGCACCTGGCACCTGGTGCCCAAGGTGTTCGGCGCCATCCTGTTTATCACCGCACTGCTGTTCTGGTTTCTCACCAGCGAAAACAAGGCGCACCGCAGCGCCGGCGGCGCCACCCTGCGCGAGCAACTGCAGAGCCTGAAAGACCCGGCCGTGTGGCGCTACTGCCAGTACTACTCGATTGTGTTCGGTGGGTACGTGGCCCTGGCGTTATGGATGACCAAGTACTACGTGCAGGAATACGGCTTCAGCCTGCAAAGCGCCGCGCTGCTGGCCGCGTGTTTCTCGCTGCCCGGCGGCGTGCTGCGGGCGGTGGGCGGCTGGATGTCCGACCGTTGGGGTGCGCAAAGCGTGACCTGGTGGGTGTTGTGGGTGAGCTGGGTGTGCCTGTTCCTGCTCAGCTATCCGCAGACGCAACTGCAGGTGACGACCGTCAACGGTCCTCTTGATTTCCATATCGGCCTCAACCCCACGCTGTTCACCGTGCTGCTGTTTGTGATGGGCATCGCCTTCGCGTTCGGCAAGGCCTCGGTGTTCAAGTACATCGCCAATGACTACCCGCAAAACATGGGCGCGGTGTCCGGCATCGTCGGCCTGGCCGGTGGCCTGGGCGGCTTTGTGCTGCCGATCCTGTTCGGCGCGCTGGTGGACCTCACCGGCGTGCGTTCCTCCTGCTTCATGTTGATGTACGGCGTGGTCTGGGTGTCCCTGGCCTGGATGTACTTCAGTGAAATTCGCAAACAGCCGTTGCTCGGCAAGCAAGCTCTCCAAGGAGAATGATCATGTCCATTGCGCAAAAGCCCGGTTCGGGCCCGGTGATCCACGACTGGCGCCCCGAGGACCCCGCTTTCTGGGGCGCCAGCGGCAAGAAGACCGCCACCCGCAACCTGTGGATCTCGATCCCCGCGCTGTTGCTGGCCTTCGCCGTCTGGATGGTGTGGAGCACCGTGATCGTGCGCCTCAACGCCATCGGCTTCAGCTTCACCACCGACCAGCTGTTCTGGCTCGCCGCATTGCCCGGCTTGTCCGGCGCCACCTTGCGGGTGTTCTACTCGTTCATGGTGCCGATCTTCGGCGGGCGCCGCTGGACGGCCCTGAGCACCGCCTCCTTGCTGCTGCCGTCGCTGTGGATGGGTTTTGCGGTGCAGGACCCGGGCACGCCCTACAGCGTGTTTGTGTTGATTGCCTTGCTCTGCGGTTTTGGCGGCGGCAACTTCGCCTCCAGCATGTCCAACATCAGCTTTTTCTACCCCAAGGCCCAGCAGGGCACCGCCCTGGGCCTGAACGCCGGCCTGGGTAACCTGGGGGTCTCGGTGATGCAATTCTGCGTGCCACTGGTGATCACCTTTGGCGTGTTCGGCCTGGTGGGTGGGCAACCGCAAACGCTGCCGGACGGTAGCCAGCTGTGGCTGCAGAATGCCGGCTTCATCTGGGTGCCGTTCATCCTCACCGTCACCGTGGCCGCGTGGTTCGGCATGAATGACCTGTCCAGCGCCCGCGCGTCGTTCAGTGACCAGGCAGTGATCTTCAAGCGCAAGCACAACTGGCTGATGTGCTGGCTGTACCTGGCGACCTTCGGTTCATTCATCGGTTTTTCGGCGGCATTCCCGCTGCTGATCAAGACCTCGTTCCCGGACGTGGTCGCGCTGAAATTTGCCTTCCTTGGCCCGCTGGTCGGCGCGCTGGTACGTCCACTCGGCGGCTGGCTGGCGGACAAGATGGGCGGCGCGCGGGTGACCCTGTGGAACTTCGTGCTGATGATCGTAATGGTGTTCGGCGTGCTGCACTTCCTGCCGCAGAACGGGCAGGGCGGCAACTTCTACGGCTTCCTTGGGCTGTTCATGTTGCTGTTCATCACCACCGGTGTGGGCAACGGTTCCACCTTCCGCATGATCCCCGTGATCTTCCGCACCCAGCACGAGAAAGCCAGCGCCGGCAAATCCGCCGCCGAGCGTGAACAGGCGATCAAGAACGCCGGCAAGGAATCCGCTGCGGTGCTGGGCTTCAGCTCGGCCATGGGCGCGTTCGGTGCGTTCTTCATTCCCAAGTCCTTCGGCACCTCCATGGCCGCTACCGGCAGCCCGGCCATGGCGTTCTACATGTTTGTCGGTTTCTACCTGAGCTGCATCGTCGTGACCTGGTGGTGGTACGCCCGCAAGGGCTGCGCCACACCCTGCTGATCGACCTGAATTCGCCGGGGCAACGCACCCCACGGCACGCCTGATGAGGAAAGCACCATGAGTCATTTACTGGATCAACTGCGGTTCTTCAACCGCAAGCAAAACGAGTTCTCCGAAGGCCACGGCGAGACCCGCAAGGAGTCCCGCGACTGGGAAAACGTCTACCGCTCGCGCTGGCAGTACGACAAGATCGTACGCTCCACCCACGGTGTGAACTGCACCGGCTCGTGCTCGTGGAAGATCTACGTGAAGAACGGCCTGATCACCTGGGAAACCCAGCAGACCGACTACCCGCGCACCCGCAACGACCTGCCCAACCATGAACCGCGTGGCTGCCCGCGTGGTGCCAGCTACAGCTGGTACATCTACAGCGCCAACCGCCTCAAGTACCCGAAAATCCGCAAGCCGTTGCTCAAGCTGTGGCGTGAAGCGCGACTGACCCTGTCACCCGTCGAGGCGTGGGCGAGCATTGTCGAGGACAAGGTCAAGGCCGACTCGTACAAGAGCAAGCGCGGCATGGGCGGCTTCATTCGTTCCAACTGGGAGGAGGTGAATGAGATCATCGCCGCCTCCAACGTCTACACCATCAAGCAGTACGGCCCGGACCGCATCGTCGGCTTCTCGCCGATCCCGGCCATGTCCATGGTCAGCTACGCAGCGGGTTCGCGTTACCTCTCGCTGATCGGCGGCGTGTGCCTGAGCTTCTACGACTGGTACTGCGACCTGCCACCGGCCTCGCCGATGGTGTGGGGCGAGCAGACCGACGTGCCGGAATCGGCCGACTGGTACAACTCCAACTACATCATCGCCTGGGGCTCCAACGTTCCGCAGACCCGCACCCCGGACGCGCATTTCTTCACCGAGGTGCGCTACAAGGGCACCAAGACCGTGGCGATCACTCCGGACTATTCGGAAGTGGCCAAGCTCACCGACCTGTGGCTCAACCCCAAGCAGGGCACCGATGCCGCGTTGGCCCAGGCGTTCAACCATGTGATCTTCAAGGAATTTCACCTGGATAAACCGAGCGCTTATTTCACCGATTACGCCAAGCGCTTTACCGACTTGCCGGTGCTGGTGATGCTCAAGCCCATGACCGGTTTTGCACCCGGTGCAGGCTTCCAGCCGGACCGCTTCCTGCGCGCTTCGGACCTGGTCGACAACCTCGGCCAGGACAACAACCCGGAATGGAAAACCATCGCCCTCGACGAAAGCGGCGAACTGGTCTCGCCGCAGGGCGCCATTGGCTATCGCTGGGGCGAGAAGGGCAAGTGGAACATCCTCGCCAAAGAAGGCGGTGAAGGCCGCGCGATTGACCTTAAGCTCAGCCTTATCGGTGACGACGTTGCCGAAGTGGCCTTCCCGTATTTCGCCGGCGAAGCCCACGATTACTTCCAGCACGTGGCCGGCGATGCCGTGCAGTTCCGTCGTGTGCCGGTGCACAGCGTGACCTTGGCCGACGGCACGGTAGCCAAAGTCGCAACCGTGTTCGACCTGTCCGCCGCCAACCTGGCCATCGACCGTGGCCTGGGCGGCAACAACGTCGCCAAGGACTACGACGACGCCAGCGTGCCGGGCACCCCGGCGTGGCAGGAAGCGATCACCGGCGTCAGCCGCGAGAAAGCCATCCAGATCGCCCGCGAGTTCGCCGACAACGCCGACAAGACCAAGGGCCGCTCGATGATCATCGTCGGCGCGGCGATGAACCACTGGTACCACATGGACATGAACTACCGCGGGCTGATCAATATGCTCATGCTCTGCGGTTGCGTCGGCCAGACCGGCGGCGGCTGGGCCCACTACGTAGGCCAGGAAAAACTGCGCCCGCAGTGCGGCTGGCTGCCCCTGGCCTTCGGCCTGGACTGGAACCGCCCACCACGCCAGATGAACGGCACCAGCTTCTTCTACGGCCACAGTTCGCAATGGCGCCACGAGAAGATGAGCATGCACGACATCCTCTCGCCACTGGCCGACAAATCGCAGTTCCCGGAACACGCCCTGGACTACAACATCCGCGCCGAACGCGCCGGCTGGTTGCCGAGTGCACCGCAGCTCAACACCAACCCGCTGCACATCTGCCGTGACGCCGCCGCCGCCGGCATGACGCCGAAAGACTACGTGGTGAAGTCCTGGCAGGACGGCAGCCTGCGCTTTGCCTGCGAACAACCGGACAGCCCGGTGAACTTCCCGCGCAACATGTTTATCTGGCGCTCCAACCTGCTCGGTTCCTCGGGCAAGGGCCATGAGTACATGCTCAAGTACCTGTTGGGCACCAAGAACGGCGTGATGAACGAAGACATCGGCCACAGCACCGAATGCAAGCCGACCGAGGCCGAATGGGTCGAAGACGGTGCCATCGGCAAGCTGGACCTGGTGACCACCCTGGATTTCCGCATGTCCTCCACCTGCGTGTATTCCGACATCGTCTTGCCGACCGCGACCTGGTACGAAAAAGACGACATGAACACCTCGGACATGCACCCGTTCATCCACCCCCTCTCGGCGGCCATCGACCCGGCGTGGGAATCGCGCTCCGACTGGGAGATCTACAAAGGCATCGCCAAGGCGTTCTCGGCCATGTCGGTCGGTCACCTGGGCGTCGAGCAAGACCTGGTCACCGTGCCGTTGATGCATGACAGCGTCGGTGAACTGGCCCAGCCCTTCGGCGGCACCGACTGGAAAAGCGCCGGTGTGGCGCCGGTACCGGGCAAGAACGCCCCGAACATGGCGGTGGTGGAACGCGACTACCCGAACATCTACAAGCAGTTCTCGTCCCTCGGCCCGATGCTGGAAAAACTCGGTAATGGCGGCAAGGGCATCAACTGGAACACCGATGAAGAAGTCGAGTTCCTCGGCGAGCTGAACCATCACGAAAGCGATGCGGGCATCAGCCACGGTCGGCCGAAAATCGACACGGCGATTGACGCCGCTGAAGTGATCCTGTCGCTGGCCCCGGAAACCAACGGCAAGGTCGCCTTGAAAGCCTGGGCCGCGCTGTCGGAATTCACCGGCATCGACCACAGCCATTTGGCGATCTCCAAGGCCCATGAAGCGATCCGCTTCCGCGACATCCAGGCGCAGCCGCGCAAGATCATCTCCAGCCCGACCTGGTCCGGCCTGGAAGACGAGCACGTGAGCTACAACGCCGGCTACACCAACGTCCATGAAAACATCCCATGGCGCACCATCACCGGTCGCCAGCAGTTCTACCAGGATCACCCGTGGATGCAGGCGTTCGGCGAGCAGTTGATGAGCTACCGGCCACCGGTCAACACCCGCACCATTGAAGGCGTGAAGGGCAAGCGCAGCAATGGCGAGACCGAGATCGTCCTGAACTGGATCACCCCGCACCAGAAATGGGGTATCCACAGCACCTACAGCGACAACCTGCTGATGCTCACCCTGAGCCGTGGCGGCCCGATTGTGTGGCTCTCCGAAATCGACGCCAAGCGCGCCGGGATCGAGGACAACGACTGGATCGAATGCTTCAACGTCAACGGCGCACTCACCGCCCGTGCGGTGGTCAGCCAGCGTGTCAAGGAAGGCATGGTGATGATGTACCACGCCCAGGAACGCATCGTGAACGTGCCCGGTTCGGAAACCACCAAGACCCGTGGCGGCCACCACAACTCGGTGACCCGCGTGGTGCTCAAGCCGACCCACATGATCGGCGGCTACGCCCAGCAGGCTTACGGTTTCAACTACTACGGCACGGTCGGTTGCAACCGCGATGAGTTTGTCGTGGTGCGCAAGATGGCCAAGGTCGACTGGCTCGATGGCACCGCTGGCGATGATCTGCCACGCCCATTGCCGACCGATATCGAGGAGAACTGAGATGAAGATTCGCTCACAGATTGGCATGGTGCTGAACCTGGACAAATGCATCGGCTGCCACACCTGCTCGATCACTTGCAAAAATGTCTGGACCAGCCGTGAAGGCATGGAGTACGCCTGGTTCAACAACGTCGAATCCAAGCCCGGTATCGGCTACCCCAAAGAATGGGAGAACCAGGACAAGTGGAAAGGCGGTTGGGTGCGCAACGCCAACGGCAGCATCAACCCACGCATCGGCGGCAAGTTCCGCGTGTTGGCGAACATCTTCGCCAACCCTGACTTGCCGAGCCTGGACGACTACTACGAGCCATTCGACTTCGACTACCAGCACCTGCACACCGCGCCGTTGGGCGAACACCAGCCGACCGCACGCCCGCGCTCGCTGGTGTCGGGCAAGCGCATGCAGAAAATCGAGTGGGGCCCGAACTGGGAGGAAATCCTCGGCACCGAGTTCGCCAAGCGCCGCAAGGACAAGAACTTCGACCAGATCCAGGCCGATATCTACGGCGAGTACGAAAACACTTTCATGATGTACCTGCCGCGCCTGTGCGAGCACTGCCTCAACCCGGCGTGCGCGGCCTCGTGCCCGAGTGGCGCGATCTACAAGCGTGAAGAAGACGGCATCGTACTGATCGACCAGGAGAAATGCCGGGGCTGGCGCATGTGCATCAGCGGCTGCCCGTATAAAAAGATTTACTTCAACTGGAAGAGCGGCAAGTCCGAGAAGTGCATCTTCTGCTACCCGCGTATCGAAGCCGGCATGCCCACCGTGTGTGCCGAAACCTGCGTTGGCCGGATTCGCTACCTCGGCGTGTTGCTGTACGACGCCGACCGTATCAGCGAAGTCGCCAGCACTGCCAACGAGCATGACCTGTACGAAAAACAGCTGGAGATTTTCCTCGACCCGAATGACCCGGCAGTGATTCGCCAGGCCCTGGCCGATGGCGTGCCGCAGTCGGTGATCGACTCCGCGCAGCGTTCGCCGGTGTACAAAATGGCCGTGGATTGGAAACTCGCCCTGCCGCTGCACCCGGAATACCGCACCTTGCCGATGGTCTGGTACGTGCCGCCGCTGTCGCCTATCCAGAACGCCGCCGCGGCCGGCACCGTGGGCATGAACGGGGTGATCCCGGATGTCGACAGCCTGCGCATCCCCCTGCGTTACCTGGCCAACATGCTCACCGCCGGTGATGAAAAACCGGTCAAGCGTGCGCTCAAACGCCTGCTGGCGATGCGTGCCTACAAACGCTCCCAGCAAGTGGACGGTGTGCAGGACCTGCAAGTGCTGGAAGACGTCGGCTTGAGCGTTGAACAGGTGGAGGAGATGTACCGCTACCTGGCGATTGCCAACTACGAAGACCGCTTCGTGGTACCGAGCGCCCACCGTGAAGACGCCATGAGCGACGCGTTCGCCGAGCGCTCCGGGTGTGGTTTCAGTTTCGGCAGCGGCTGCAGTGGCAGTTCCGATACCAACATGTTCGGCGCCAAGAAGGCCAACCGCCGCGACGTGCTGAAAACCGTACAAATCTGGGAGGACTGAGCATGCGCATTCTTAAAGTGATCTCGCTGTTGCTGGACTACCCCACCGAAACCCTGGTGAACGGCCGCGACGAGTTGGAAAAAGCGATTATCGAATCGCGGGAAATCAGCCCCAAGCAACGCGGTGCCTTGTTCGAGTTGATGGAGCTGATCTGCGGCAACGACTTGATGGACGGCCAGGAACATTACGGCGCCTTGTTTGGCCGCGGCCGTTCGCTGTCGCTGTTGTTGTTTGAACACGTGCACGGCGAGTCCCGCGACCGTGGCCAGGCGATGGTCGACATGATGGCCCAGTACGAGGAGGCCGGGTTTGCCATCGGCGTCAAGGAGCTGCCGGACTATATCCCGCTGTACCTGGAGTTTCTCTCCACCCGCGAAGACATCGAGGCCCGCGAGGGCCTGGCTGATGTGGCGCACCTGTTGGCCTTGCTCGCCGCGCGTCTGGAAGAGCGCGAGAGCGGCTACGCCAGTTGCTTCCGTGCGCTGTTGCAGATTGCCGGCGCCGAGCCGCACCAGGCCGTGGCCGAACTGCGTGCCCAGGTCGCCGCCGAACCGCGCGACGACTCCCTCGAAGCCCTGGACAAAATCTGGGAAGAGGAAGCCGTGGACTTTATGCAGGCCGAGCAGCAGGACCGTTGCAGCTCGCTGCCGAGTGCACCGGGCAAGGCCCGCGAAGAAAGCGCGGTGCCGTTGCACTGGGTGGATTTTCAGCAAGAAGGCCGGGCCGCAGCGCCCGCCGGGGAGGTGGGTAATGTCTAAGTGGAATTTGCTGGTATTCGGGGTGTATCCCTATGTGGCCCTGGCCATCTGCCTGTTGGGCAGTTGGGCGCGGTTCGACCTGTCGCAGTACACCTGGAAGGCTGGCTCCAGCCAGATGCTCAACAACCGCGGCATGCGCGTGGCGAGCAACTTCTTCCATGTCGGCGTGCTGTTCGTGCTGGCTGGGCATTTTGTCGGCCTGCTGACGCCGGCATCGATCTACCACCATGTGATCAGCACTGAGAACAAGCAGTTGCTGGCGATGGTCTCCGGCGGTTTCTTCGGCCTGCTGTGCCTGGTGGGCCTGCTGATGCTGGTCAAGCGTCGTTTGACTGACCCACGCGTGCGCGCCACCTCAAGCCCGTCGGACATCCTGATCCTGCTGGTGTTGCTCGCACAGTTGCTGCTCGGCCTGCTGACCATTGTCGCCTCCACCGGGCACATGGACGGTTCGGTGATGGTGATGCTCGCCGACTGGGCGCAGAACGTGGTGTTGTTGCGGCCGGTGGAAGCGGCAGCGTCGATTGCGCCGGTGTCGTTGATCTACAAGGCGCATGTGGCGCTGGGCTTGACCCTGTTTGTGCTGTTCCCGTTTACCCGCTTGGTGCACATGGTCAGCGCGCCGATCTGGTACCTGGGGCGTCGTTATCAAATCGTGCGGCAGAAGTAGTGAGGAGAGCGTCATGACAACAGGATGCGGATGTGGTGGCGGGAATGGCGGCAGCGGCGGTTGTGGGTCGTCGGCCAAAGAACCCGTGATGGCCGAGGTGGCGGTCCAAGCGCCTTTCGAGGAACTCAAGGCGCCCGAATTGATTGCCAGCAGTGAACAGGAATGGCCGATCATCAGCGTCAACGACGTGCCCGTCACGCCTGAGGCGATGGCCTTGGAGTTGCAATATCACCCGGCCGACAGCCGCGAAGAGGCGGTGTACCTGGCCGCCCGCGCGCTGGTGATTCGCGAGCTGTTGCAGCAGCGCATCGCCGAGCTGGGCCTGGCGGTGGAGATCGCCGCCGGCGAGAACGAAGAGGAGGCCGCCACGCGCTTGCTGCTGGAGCGCGAGGTCAAGGTGCCCGAGTGCGACGAGGCCACCTGTGTGCGCTATTTCGAGAACAACCGTGGGCGCTTTCACAGCGCGCCGTTGCTGGCGGTGCGGCACATCCTGCTGGAGTGCGCGCCGGACGATGCCGAGGCCCGGCAACTGGCCCATGTGCAAGCGGAAGTGCTGCTGCTGAGCCTGGCCCAAGCGCCGGGCAGCTTCGCCGAGTTGGCCCTCAAGTACTCGGCGTGCCCGTCCAAGGCCCAGGGCGGTTCGCTCGGCCAGGTGAGCAAGGGCCAGACCGTACCGGAGCTGGAGCGCCAGCTGTTCACCCTGGCGCCGGGCCTGGCCGGCAAACCGCTGGAAAGCCGTTATGGCTGGCACGTGATCAGCGTCGACCAGCGCATCGAAGGCCAGCCGTTGCCCTACGAAGCGGTTGCGGTGGCGATCCGTACCCAGTTGCAGCAGGGCGTGTGGCAGAAGGCACTGGTGCAGTACCTGCAAACCCTGATCGGCGCGGCGGACATTCGCGGCATCGCGCTGCAGGGTGCCGACTCGCCGTTGGTGCAGTGACATGAGCCTGGTGGATGGGGTGGGGCGTTCGATCGATTATCTGCGGTTGTCGGTGACCGACCGGTGTGATTTCCGCTGTGTGTACTGCATGGCGAAAAACATGACCTTCCTGCCGCGCCAGCAGGTGCTGACCCTGGAAGAACTGGAACGCCTGGCCAGGCTGTTTGTGGGGCAGGGCGTGCGCAAGATCCGCTTGACGGGTGGCGAGCCGCTGATTCGCCCCGGCATTGTCGGGTTATGCCGCAACATCGCGGCGCTGCCGGGGTTGCGTGAGCTGGTGATGACCAGCAATGGCTCGCAGCTCGCGCGCTTGGCGCGGCCGTTGGTGGAGGCGGGGGTCAAGCGCATGAACATCAGCCTCGACAGCCTGGACCCTGGACGCTTTCGCGCGATCACCCGCAACGGTGATCTGCGCCAGGTGTTGGACGGTATCGAGGCGGCGCGGGAGGCGGGGTTCGAGCGGGTCAAACTCAATTGCGTGGTGATGAAAGGGCGCAATTTCGATCAGGTGCCGGGGTTGGTGCGGTACGCGATCGAGCAGGGCATCGACATCAGTTTTATCGAGGAAATGCCGCTGGGGGATGTGGGGCGTTCGCGGGGGGAGACGTTCTGCTCCAGTGATGAAGTACGCGCGGTGATTGCGCGCGAGCATGTGTTGCTCGACAGCACCGAAAGCAGCGGCGGGCCGGCGCGGTATGTGCGGTTGGCGCGGCATCCGGGGACGCGGGTGGGGTTTATTTCGCCTAATTCGCATAATTTTTGTGGGAGCTGTAATCGGGTCAGGATGACGGTGGAGGGGCAGTTGCTGCTGTGTTTGGGGCAGGAGGATGCGCTGGATTTTCGCGGGTTGTTGCGTCGGTATCCGGTGGAGGATGGGCCGTTGGTTGAGGCGTTGCATCGGGCGTTGCGGGGGAAGCCAATGGGGCATGATTTTACGGGGGCGGGGGAGGTGCAGGTGGTGCGGTTTATGAGTATGAGTGGGGGGTGATTGGGCCCCCCCCTCCCACAGTTTGATCTCCCTACATCAGGTGGATATCAGCCTGCTTTTGATCTGCTTTTGATGTTGATCTAAGGCGCCCCGTCAACCCTGTGTTCGGTCCATACAGGCTTTTCCAAAGTGACCCGCCCCAAGGACGGAACCCATACCAGCCACCCCCCAAATAACGGATATCCCCCCAATCAAAAAACCTTGACCCCGATCAAGGGCAACCCACCCCATCCTCCGTAGCATCACTGCATGTTGTGTTTAATTACCAAAAAATATCTATATGTAGTGCTTGGAGCCAAAAATGCAAACCACGCTCACCCCACTAACCAGCACCCGCCTACACAAACGCGACGGCAGCCTAGTCCCCTTCAACGCCGAAAAAATCCGCCAGGCCCTGATCGCCGCCGGCACCGCCACCGGCGAATACCAAGCCACCGAAGCCGACCTGCTACTGGGCGCCGTCCTCGCCCGTCTCAGAGGCATCGACCACCTGGACGTCGAACAAATCCAGGACAGCGTCGAACGCGTATTAATGGACGCCGGCTATTTCCTGTCGATGCGCGCCTACATCGTCTACCGCGAACAACACGGCCGCCTGCGCCGCGATCGCAAGACCCTGGTGGAAGTCGCCACCTCGATGAACGAATACCTCGACCGCGAAGACTGGCGCGTGCAGGCCAACGCCAACCAGGGCTATTCCCTCGGCGGCCTGGTGCTGAACGTGTCGGGCAAGGTCACCGCCAATTACTGGCTGGACGAGGTCTACAGCCAGCAGATCGGTCGTGCACACCGCGAGGCGGACTTGCATATCCATGACCTGGACATGCTCGCCGGCTACTGTGCCGGCTGGTCGCTGCGCTCACTGCTGCACGAAGGCCTCAACGGCGTACCGGGGCGTGTCGAGGCCGGGCCGCCCAAGCACTTGAGCAGTGCGTTGGGGCAGATGGTCAACTTCCTCGGCACCCTGCAAAACGAATGGGCCGGTGCCCAGGCGTTCAGCTCCTTCGACACTTACCTGGCGCCCTATGTGCGCAAAGACCAACTGAGCTACCCCGAAGTGCGCCAGGCGGTGCAGGAGTTCATCTACAACCTCAACGTGCCGTCGCGCTGGGGCACCCAGACGCCCTTTACCAACCTGACCTTCGACTGGGTATGCCCCGAAGACTTGCGCGAGCAGGTGCCGGTGATCGGCGGCGAAGAAATGCCGTTTGCCTATGGCGACCTGCAAGCCGAAATGGAGTTGATCAACCGCGCCTACATCGAAGTCATGCAGGCCGGGGATGCCAAGGGCCGGGTGTTCACCTTTCCGATTCCTACCTACAACATCACCCATGATTTCCCCTGGGACAGCGACAACGCCGACCGCCTGTTCGAGATGACCGCGCGCTACGGTCTGCCGTATTTCCAGAACTTCCTCAATTCCGATATGCAGCCCAACCAGGTGCGCTCCATGTGCTGCCGCCTGCAGTTGGACGTGCGCGAATTGCTCAAGCGCGGCGGTGGCCTGTTCGGCTCGGCCGAGCAAACCGGCTCCCTGGGTGTGGTGACGATCAACTGCGCGCGCCTGGGCTACCTGTTCAAGGGCGACACCTCGGGCTTGCTGCAACGCTTGGACAGCCTGATGGAAATGGCCATGGAAAGCCTGGAGGTCAAGCGCAAGGTGATCCAGCACCACATGGACGCCGGCCTCTACCCCTACACCAAGCGTTACCTGGGCACTTTGCGCAATCACTTCTCCACCATCGGCCTCAACGGCATGCACGAGATGCTGCGTAACTTCAGCGGCGACGAGCAGGGCATGCACACCGTCGAGGGCCGCGCATTCGCCCTCAAGTTGCTGGACCACGTGCGCGCCACGTTACTGCGCTTCCAGGAAGACACCGGCCACCTCTACAACCTTGAGGCGACGCCGGCCGAAGGCACCACTTACCGCTTCGCCAAGGAAGACCGCAAACGTTACCCGGACATCCTGCAGGCCGGCAGTGACGTTGCGCCGTACTACACCAACTCGTCGCAATTGCCGGTGGGGTTTACCGAAGACCCGTTCGAAGCCCTGGAGCTGCAAGACGAGCTGCAATGCAAATACACCGGCGGCACCGTGTTGCACCTGTACATGGCCGAGCAGATTTCCTCGGCCCAGGCCTGCAAGCAGTTGGTGCGCAAGGCGCTGGGGCGCTTCCGCCTGCCGTACCTGACGATTACGCCGACGTTTTCCATCTGCCCGGTGCACGGCTACCTCGCCGGCGAGCACGAGTTTTGCCCCAAGTGCGATGACGTGCTGGCACTGGCCGCTCAGTCCTGAACCGATTTTCCAACCCGTAAGGAGATTCACCATGCAAGCATCCCAGCCACAACGTCAGCGCTGCGAAGTCTGGACCCGGGTGATGGGTTACCACCGGCCGGTGTCCGCGTTCAACCCCGGCAAGCAGTCCGAGCACAAGGAGCGTGTGCACTTCACTGAAACGGCCGCCGTGGCCGGGCGCCAATGAGTCGAGCACTACGGGTCGGGGGACTGGTGCCCCTGACCACCCTCGACTACCCCGGCATGCTCGCCTGTGTGCTGTTCTGCCAGGGCTGTGCCTGGCGGTGTCGTTATTGTCACAACCCGGACCTGATCCCGCCGCGCGCCAGCACGGAGGTGGATTGGCGCCGGGTGTTGCTGTTTCTGCAACGGCGCCGCGATCTGCTCGACGCGGTGGTGTTCAGCGGTGGCGAGCCGACCTTGCAGGAAGGCTTGCCGGCGGCCATGGACGAAGTGCGGGCGATGGGTTTTCGCATCGGCCTGCACAGTGCCGGGATCAAGCCGGCGGGGTTTGCCAATGCCTTGCGCCACGCCGACTGGGTCGGCTTTGACGTGAAGGCCCTGGCCGAAGACTGCCAATCGATCACCCAGGTCAAGGGCAGTGGCGTGGCCAACTGGCGCAGCCTCGACACCTTATTGGCCAGCGGCGTGGAGTACGAATGCCGCACCACGGTGCATTGGCACCTGATCGACCCACCGCGCCTGCTGTTGCTGGCCCAACGTTTGCAGGCCATGGGTGTGCAGCGTTTCGCGGTGCAGATGGTACGCACGGCCAGCATGCTCGATACGCACTTGCCCAATGCCCCGGCACAGGCTGCGCTGCCGGAGTTATGGGGCCGATTGCGCGAGTTGTTTCCCGCGTTTGTATTGCGAGGGTGACCAGCGCCCTCCAGCGGATTTTTATAGATGCTGCCCATGGTGGGCAGGTTTTCATCAGGGAATATCAGAATGAAGCAATTAACCACGGCACAACGCATTGTCATCGGTTTCGCGATTGCGCCGTTGGCGCTGGTCGGCTTGGTGTTTTACGCCTTGCACGACCTTGCAACGCTTAAGCAGCAATCCGAGCAAATCGTGCAACAGGACTGGCCGAGAATTGCACCGATCATGGTGATCGCCACCGGCGTGCGGGATAACGGGCGCAACACCCGCGACTTGCTGATCGACCAGGACAACCAACAGGCCCAGGACGCCATCGGCACGACCCGGCAACGCATCACCCAGGCGTTCGCGACCCTTGAACCGCTGCTGGATACGGCCGAAGGCAAAGCGGCCTACGCCAACTTGAAGACCCATCGCGAAACCTATGTGGCCGCCTTTACCCAGGTGCAGGCGCTGATCAAACAGGGCGCGCGCGAGCAGGGCCTGGCCCAGCTCAAGCAACAGGTGATGCCCGCCGAACTTGAAGTGTTCAAGAGCCTGGACGCCCTGATGGCGATGCAAGGCCGTCTGTTTGCCGAGCGCGAGCAGGCGGCGCAGGCGCTGTACGACGAGGCCCGGCGCAACATGATCGGGCTGTTCCTGTTGTGCCTGGTGCTGGTGGTGGCCGCTGCGGTGATCGTCACGCGTAGCGTGATCCGCCCCTTGGGCGGTGAGCCGGACGAAGCCGCGCGCGTCTTGAGCCATATCGCCCAGGGCGACTTGACCATTGTGGTGCCGGTCGGCAACAGCGCCGAAGGCAGCGTGATGCGCAACCTGCACCTGATGCAGCAGAGCCTCAACCAGATGGTGCGGCATATCGCGGCCTCGGTGGACGGCGTGGCCAGCTCCTCCGAGGAGTTGAGCGCGGTCAGCAGCCAGACCAGCAGTAGCATGCAGTCCCAGAGCCAAGAGATCGAACAGGCTGCCACGGCGGTCAACGAAATGACCGCCGCCGTGGATGAAGTGGCGCGTAATGCCGTGAGCACCAGCGAGGCGTCACGCCTGTCGGAACAGACCGCCCAGCGCGGCCGCGCCCAGGTGCAGGAAACCGTGGCATCGATCAACACCCTGGCCACCGGCGTGGTGGAAACCTCGGAGCGCATCCAGCAACTGGCTGGCCGCGTGCAAGACATCAGCGGTGTGCTGGAAGTGATCCGCAGCATTGCCGACCAGACTAACCTGCTGGCCCTCAACGCGGCCATCGAAGCGGCCCGTGCCGGGGATGCCGGGCGTGGGTTTGCGGTGGTCGCCGATGAGGTGCGCGCGCTGGCCCATCGTACCCAAGCGTCCACCCAGGAGATCGACCAGATGATTGGGAATATCCGTCAGGACACTGAGCATGCGGTGGCGGCGATGCACAGCAGCAGCGAGCGGGTGCAGGCGACCCTCGGCGTGGCGCAGCGGTCGGGGGAGGCGTTGGATGAGATTACGCGGTCTATTTCGCAGATCAACGAGCGCAATATGATGATTGCCAGTGCCACGGAGGAACAGGCGCTGGTGGCGCGGGAGGTGGATCGCAACCTGGTGGGGATTCGTAACCTGTCGCAGCAGGTGTTGCAGGGGGCGTTGCATACGGAGACGGCGGGGCATGATTTGGCGGGGATGGCGGGGGCGCTGCATCAGACGGTGGGGCGGTTTAAGGTGTAGCGATTTGTGTACATATCCGTTATTTAGGTAACGGCTAACCCAGCGTCCTGCCGGGTTAGCCACGGATTCAAGCCTGCGTTCGGCCAGCGTGTTTGACGGGGCGCCCCAGATAAAGATCAAAAGCAAGAGCCCTGCGGCCTGGTAGCCGGCCGGTTTCTTACTGTCGATATCGGTTAACTGTGGGAGGGGGCTTGCTCCCGATAGCGGTGGGGCAGTTGCAGATGTATTCGCTGGCACGCCGCCATCGGGGGCAAGCCCCCTCCCACAGTTTGATCTTCATACATCAGGTGGATATCAGGCTGCTTTTGATCTGGGTTTTGATCTAGGCACCCCGTTCCAAAGTGACCCGCCGTTAGCCAAATAACGGAGATGTACTTGACCCCTGCCCAATCACCATCCCCAAAACTGCAACCACCATCCACCCCCCACCCACCCATTCCCCATCATCACCCACCCCCAAGCCCGCCACCGAGGCATGCCATCAAGCTGCCGCCACGCCAACCACACACTCCAACCGATGCAGGCGCCTAACAGCAACGCCCGACCCGGCTGCACCCAAGCCAACCCCAACCCTTCATATCGCAACAACTTCACCGTGGTCGCTGACAACCCCAAAAACAACCCCGCACCACCCAAGGGCGTCAACGTCAATGCCAGGGGCCGAAACAGTGCGCGATCCCCCGCACAATGCGCCGCCGCCCGTAACAGCAGCCAGCATCCGCCGCCAATCACCAGTGCGCTGCCCACCAGATACACCACAATGCACCCCCCATCCAGCCAGCTGAAACTGTCATTGCGTTGCGGATAATGCGTGAGCAACCACCAAGGCGCGTTGTCTTGCAGCGCCCACAGCCAGCCGCGATCGACCAGCCACTCGGCCAGGTATTGCTTGAGGGCGATAAACCACGGGCTGACGGTCCATTGGAATGCGCCCATGGCCAAGCCGATCACCCCGAACAGCAGCAGGCGCACATCCCAGGCCGAGCCCGGTTGATGGCGCGCCTGGAGGATTTCCTGGTTGCACGAGCGGGCGATCAATTGCACCGCGCCGCGTTGCCCGCTGCAGCGGCCGCAGGCGTGGCACTCGCTTGCACTTTGCAGCCGGCGGATGTCCAGCAGCGGTGCGCAGTTAGGCAGGGGCAGGCGCGGCGCGGTGTTGGCTGTCCAGCGTTGCTCATCCACCGCGAAGTGCACCGGGGCCAGGCGGGCGAGCAAGGCGAAGACGCCGCTCACCGGGCACAGGTAGCGGCACCACACACGTTTACCGCGCACGAACAGCAGGCCCACGACGACGGCGGCCACGGTCGAGCCGCCGAGGATCAGCAGCGCGGCCTGGGCATAGTCATACACGCTGATCAGTTGACCGTAGAGGGTGGTCAGGCAAAACCCCAGCGTGGGCCAGCCGCCCCAGCGCAGCCAGCGCGGGATGCCCAGGCCACGTCCGTGCCGGCTGGCCCATTCGCTCAATGCGCCTTCGGGGCACAGCACGCCGCACCACAAGCGCCCGAAAAACACCATGGACAGCAACACAAACGGCCACCAGATCCCCCAGAAGATGAACTGTGCGAGCAACGTCAGGTTGTTCACCATGCGCGCCTGGCTGTCCGGTAATGGCAGCAAGACCGGCAACACCAACAGCACGGCGTACACCAGCACCACCGCCCATTGCACGACACGGATCAATCGGGCATGGCGGCGCATGCCATCCCCCAACTGCTGCAGCCAGCTCATGCCGCGTGCCGAGACCGGCGTAAGCCGTTGCCTACCAGCAGCCAGTAGCCGAGCAGCACCAGCAGGGTGATCAGGCTGGGGGCCGCGCGGTAGCCGGCAAAATCGGCGAGCAGGGCGCCCAGGCCGTGGCTGTCACTGAGCAGGGCGCTGCTGTCCCAACGGCTGTCGCCGAAGGCCGAATACACCCATTCGGGCATGTCCATGGCGAGCAATTGCCCGCTGATGCGGTCCACGGCGGCTACCAGCAAGGCGCCGCCCAGCAGCAACAGTAGGGCTTCGCTGAGGGCGAAAAAATGCGACCAAGACATCCAGCGACGCGTGCTGCGTAACAGCACCACCGTCAGCCCTGCCAACACCAGGCCCAGCACACCGCCGAGGGCGAACAGGCCCAGCGCCTCGCTGTGCAGGCGCGCGCCGGCGCCGTACAGGAACACTACGGTTTCACTGCCTTCGCGGCTCACCGCGAGCAGCGCCAGCAGCATCACCCCCCAGCCGCCGTGGTGGGCCAGACGCTGATCGGCTTCGCTGACCAGTCGGTGTTTGAGCGTGGGCCCATGGCGATGCATCCAAAACACCATCTGCACCATCAACCCGCTGGCTACCAGCGTGAGTGTCGCTTGCAGCCATTCCCCCTCGGGGCCGGTCATGGCTTCACCGGCCCATAACATCAACCCGGCCAACCCGGCGGAGCCCAGTAACCCCAAAAGCACCCCGGCCCACAGGAAACGCGCCAGGCGTGAGTGGCCGCGCTGGCAACTGATCCAGGCTTGCAGAATCCCGATCACCAACAGCGCCTCAACGCTTTCGCGCCACACAATAAACATCGACGTGTTCATCAACGGCTCCTATTCGGCGAGGATGCTGCCTTCGGGCAACTGTGGGTTGAATTCGTCAAAGAACGGGTACACGCCCGGCTTGAGCGGGTGGATCACCACAAAGGTGGTGACGCCGGGCGACAAGACTTTCTCCACGCGCAGCGGTGTGCTTTCGAATTCGGCCGGGCCTTGGCCGAGGTTTTTCAGCACGATCTTGAAGCGCTCACCGGCCTTGACCGCCAGTTGCGGCGGGCTGAAGTGACCGTCTTGCAGGGTCAGTTCATAGCTGCGCAACGGTGCCGCCAAGGCCACGCCGCTCAGCATCAGGTAGCCCGGCAACAGGTAGCCCGGCAACAGGGCGCGGCGCATCAATAACCGCCTTTCTTGCCGATACCGGCGTAGACGAATGCGTAGTGCACTTCGCAGCGTTCGAACCAGGGCGCGACCCCGGTTTCCTTGTCGGTGTGGCGGCCCAGTGAGTGGTGGCCGGCAGGTGGTAATACGCTGAAGGTGAGGGTGTATTGGCCGGGGCCTTGCAGTTTGACGTTATCGCCGTAGTGCGGGCCGTCGTTGGCGACCATGGCGTGGAAGTCGCCCTTGATGGGGGTGTCACTGCCTTGCTTTTTCAGCGAGAACGACAGGTTCAGGTAAGGCACGAAACTGCCTTCCTGAAAACCCTGGGCGTTGTCTGCCGTGGCACGCACATCGGCTTCCAGGTGTACATCGGAATCAGCGGTGGCGCGCATCATGCCGGTGGGCTCCATCTCGATCGGTTGCAGGTACACCGCGCCGATCTCCAACCCAGGGCAGTGTTGGGGCTCGCCGATCGGGTACTCCTTGGCGAGCGCCGCAGAGGTGCTCAACAACAAGACGATGGGCAGTAAAGAGAGGGTACGCATGGAGGCTTCCTGACGAGTGAAGGGAGAGAGCCCGAGTCTAGGAAGGTCTGCTGTGAATAATAATGATTCTTGTCAAGTTCAGGCGATATTTCATGCTTGCCGACCTTGATGTCGGTCAAGGTCGCGCAGGCTACAGGAGGGTAGGGTGTGATGACCGTTCGCCGCCAGGGAAGCTGTTCATGGCCAAGCCTTTTCCGCTGCACCCCAAGCACCCGGAGCGCATCTGCTGGGGCTGCGACCGCTACTGTGCCGCGACTGACCTGGCCTGCGGCAACGGCGCCGACCGCACCATGCATCCCGCGGAAATGCTCGGCGATGATTGGTACGAACACGGCGACTGGGGACTCGCGCCTGAGCCCGATGTCGTTCAGCCAGTAACCATCAAAAGCGCACAGTAACGCTGTGGCGAGGGAGCTTGCTCCCGTTGGACTGCGTAGCCGTCCCGATCCTCTTTAAGCAAAGAACGGGGCCGCTGCGCGGCCCAGCGGAAGCAAGCTCTCTCGCCACGGGTGGGGGGTTCTCCCTTTAAAGCATCAGCTGCCTGAACGGGGTTTTTCCTGGGGGGCTTTTTGGCGGTCGACAGGCTGAGCGGTTTTGGCCGGCTGCTTGTCGGGCGCTTTGGTTTTTTTGGCGCTGTCGGAGGGGCTGTTGGGGTAGGTCCCCGGCGGCAGGGCGGAACCGGCGGCGCTGTCACCGCTCAAGGCGTTGGCGGCAGGCTCGGGGTTATCGCCGAAGGCGGCGAGGGCAGGGCCGGTGAGCAAGGCTGACAGGCCGACGATAAGCAAAATCCGTTGGGACGATGTGGTCTTCATGACGCAATCCCCTATCGTGATGGAGCAAAAGCCTGGAAAGCTCCAGGCTCTGGTCATGCCGCGATCAAGCCGCCATTGGCTTGGTCGACTGCGACTTTTTATGCGCTGCTTTCATGGCTTCCATCTCAGCGCCCAACTCTTCAAGCAACGCCTTGCCCAGCAGTTTTTTAGCCTGCGGGAACATCTCGGTTTCCTCTTCTTCAATATGGTGCTCGAGCAGCTCCTTGACCACTTTGACGCGACCGGAAAACTCGGTTGTCGACGGCTCGGTCTGTTTCAAGTCCGGCAGCACCAGGGCGTCGACGGTGCGGTGCTCTTCCTTGGCCTCGTGGTACATGATGTCTTGTTCCTTGCCGCCCGCCTTCCGGAAGGCCGGGTAGAGGATTTCTTCTTCCAGCTTAGTGTGCAGGCTGATTTCCGCTTCGAGCTTGGCCAGCAGCTCAGTGCGCTTTTTAACCCCGCGCTCGGTGGACTCACTCAGTTGAGTCAACAGGGCCTTCACGCGTTCGTGGTCGGCTTTGAGCAGGTCAATGGCATTCATGGGTGACACCTCACGGGAAAACTCAGGGCGCGTCGACATGCACGCCTCGTCCAGTGGAGTAGTGCATCAGTTGTACCAACTTGAGCTTTTTGAAATCGTGTTGTAATTCAATGGGCTACCGATGATGAGCAACAGTGCCTGTCGTGCAGGTTGCATGGTCGGCCCCAAGACGCGTTGCATTCCACCACGTCGGAAAATTTTAATGAACCCTCGGCGCCGATGCTTGACCTAACGCATACGACCTAGGAGGTGAAGCATGGAAATTCAATATATCTGGATCGGCTTGGCGGTGATTCTGCTGCTGTTGGAATTGTGGGCAATCAATGTCGTCCTGCGCAGCACCGGGGGCTGGGAGACTAAGGGGCTGTGGCTGGTGATTCTGATCTTTGTGCCGCTGCTTGGCCTGATCGCCTGGGCCATGTTTGGGCCTAAACGCGAGATGCCGGAGCAGCGTAAGAGTTAATCCATAAGTGAAAAAAAACAGGCGCCATCGAGGCTAATACCAGTCAATTAAGGGCAAACACTGTACCTGTGGCGAGGGAGCAAGCTCCCTCGCCACAGGTTATTTTTTACCCTTTCTACGTTTTAACGGACTGGCATTACGCGATCGAGGCGCCTGTTTTCGTTCAGCGGCGTTATCAACCGGCGACGGCCTTGGCAATCGCCTGGTTGAAGGCCGGCAGGTCATCCGGCGTGCGCGACGTAATCAATGTCCAACCGTTGGCCTGACATTCCTTCACCTCGGCATCGACCCACCCGGCAGCGCCAGCGTTTTCCAGGTCAATGCGGACGCTTTTGTAGGAGGTGAGGGTTTTGCCCTTGATCACGCCGGCGTCAATCAGCGCCCACGGGCCGTGACAGATCGCCGCCACGGTTTTACCCGCTTTGACGAACTCATTGATCAGCTTCAACGCGGTCGTATCTTGACGCAGAGTGTCGGCGTTGACGGTGCCGCCGGGGATCACCAACGCATCGAAATCCGCACCCGAGAGCTCGGACAGTTTGGCGTCGGACTCTACGGTCTGGTCCTTCTCGGTGTCGCCGACGAAGGTTTGGGTGGTGCCGCCATCGCTGGAGCCGTGTGTCACCGTCGCGCCATAGCCACGCAATGCTTCCAACGGTTTGAGCAGTTCGTCGCGCTCGATGCCGGTGTTGGACGTGATGACCAGAATCTTTTTGCCGTTGAGGTGTGAACTCATGATCGAGTGTCTCCTGATGGGTGAAGGAAAGAGGGGATATGGGAGAGTTGATTGGGCTCAGGAGGCAAAGGTTTAAATTAATTTGCGCTTATTTCTTGGACGGTTGGCGCGCGCAATTTCCTTGAACTATCCAAATTCACTGAGTTCTGCTGAACACCTGCCCGCGTTTTTTTCGTGGGCCTTCAATGACTTGGAGATAGACCATGACCACCGACAAAACCCCTGCGCCGATCAGTTCTGAAGAGGCTCAGAAAGGCACGGAAAAACCCGCCAAGGGCCAGACCCTGGAACGCCCGAACCCGAAGACCGAAACCGTCGATAAAGTCCTCACGCCCACCTCGATCAAAGACATCGAACGCCAGACGGATGCGATCAACGAACAGGCCGCCAAGGCCGAGCGCAAGCTGGGCCACTGAGCATGGCCCGTGCTATCAGCGCCTCGGAGTTGGGCATTGAACTCAAGCCCGACGATGACGCCAGCCTGTTCAAGTGGTTTGTGGCCAGTTTCCTGATGGGTAAGCGCATCCAGGCACCGATTGCCGCGCAGGCGTACAAGGTGATCGTCGAGGAGGATGGGCGCGACACTGCGCGCAAGTTGCAGCATTGCACCTCGCAGGAATTGGTCACGATGCTGGGGCGTGCCCATTACGTGCGCTATGACGAAACCACCGCGCAGCGCCTGTTGGATCTGAGTGCCAAATTGAACGCTGAGTACGCCGGTCGGATCACGCGGATGCGCAGTGCCAGCGAAGACCGTGAAGCCTTTGAAAAACGCCTGGGCGAATTCGAAGGCGTGGGGCCTAAAACCATCGAGATTTTCATGCGCGATGCGGCCAAGGTGTTGCGCTGGTGAGGGTGCCGTCAGTCCAGGGCCGACACGCTACTGTTTTGCTCACTCAACCTCTACCCGCAGCACCTCCAACCCTAATTGCTCATACGCCTCCACACTCGGCACGTGCCACTCGGTAATCAATGTGTGAATGCGGCTGCACGGCGCCACCACAAAGGGCTCCACCGCGCCGAGTTTGTCAGCCATGGTCACCGCCACCACGTGGGAGGCGCTGTCGAGCAGGGCTTGTTTGACCGCCACTTCATCAAAATGCAGCGAGCTGATACCGACTTGCGGGTGCAGCGCGCAGACACCGGTAAACAGCAGGTCGGCCTTGATGCTCTGGATCATGCGCACGGTCTCGTGGCCGCTGGTGGACAGGGTCGCCGGGTTGAGTTGGCCACCCGTCAGTATCACCTTCACATCGGGATGGTCGGCCAAGGCGATCGCGATCATGGGCGACGGTGTGACCACGGTCAGGCGCATTGAACGGGGCAATGACTGGGCGATCTGCAACGTGGTGGAGCCGGAATCGAACAGCACGATCTGGCCCTCTTCCACGCGTTCAGCGGCCAGTCGTGCGAGGCGGCGCTTGGCCTCGTTGGTCTCGCCGACACGGGTGAAGAAGTCTTTGCCGGTGTCCTTCGGCCGGGGCAGGGCGCCGCCGTGCACACGTTGCAGCAGGCCGGCGGCAGCGAGCTCGCCGAGGTCACGGCGAATGGTGTCCTGGGAAACGGCGAAGTGTTCGACCAATTCCGACGCGGTAACTTTGCCGTCGCGTTCCAGCAGCAACAGGATCTTTTGTTTGCGCAAAGAAGGCAGGTCGATGGCGTGATGAGTGTTATGCATTGTTTTGCGTCTTTATGCGGGTTTGTGCGAGATTAGACGCGCGCCGATATAAACGCAATGGCTGGTTGCGCGGCCGATGGGCGGTTACTCTCAGCATTCAGTTCAGGGAGAGGTGACCTAGATGTCGTTGATTACCACCATCGAAGACTTACGCAAGCTGGCGCAAAAACGTGTCCCACGCATGTTCTACGACTACGCCGATTCCGGCTCCTGGACTGAGAGCACCTACCGCGCCAACGAAAGCGATTTTGCCCGCATAAAATTCCGCCAGCGCGTGGCGCGCAATATCGATGAGCGCTCAATCCGCACCACTATGATTGGCCAGGACATGGCCATGCCGGTGGCGTTGGCACCGACCGGATTGGCCGGTATGCAGCATGCCGATGGCGAGATCCTGACTGCCCGTGCCGCCGCCGCGTTCGGCCTGCGCTACACCTTGTCGACCATGAGCATCTGCTCTTTGGAAGACATCGCCGAACAGGTTGGCCAGCCGTTCTGGTTCCAGCTGTATGTGATGCGCGACCGCGCCTTTGTCGAACAATTGATCGAACGTGCCAAAGCTGCCGGTGTGGACGCATTGGTGCTGACCCTCGACCTGCAGATCCTCGGGCAACGCCACAAAGACCTGATCAACGGCCTGTCGGCACCGCCCAAACTGACCCTGCCGAATATCCTCAACATGGCCACCAAGCCGCGTTGGGTAATGGGCATGCTCGGCACCCAGCGGCGTGGCTTTGGCAACATTGTCGGGCATGTCAAAGGTGTGGCCGACATGAGTTCGCTCTCTTCCTGGACGGCCCAGCAATTCGACCCCCGCCTGAGCTGGGACGACGTGGCGTGGATCAAGCAATGCTGGGGCGGCAAGTTGATCATCAAGGGCATCCTCGATGTGGAAGACGCGCGCCTGGCGGCGAACTCCGGCGCCGATGCACTGGTGGTGAGCAACCACGGCGGCCGTCAGCTGGATGGAGCACCGTCGAGCATCAGCCAGTTGCCGGCGATAGTGGAGGCAGTGGGTGAGCGCATTGAAGTGTGGCTCGACGGTGGCATTCGCTCCGGTCAGGATGTGCTCAAGGCGATGGCGTTGGGCGCCAAAGGCACCATGATCGGTCGAGCGCATTTGTATGGCTTGGGTGCGATGGGCGAGGCGGGTGTGACCAAGGCGCTTCAGATCATCGCCCGTGAGTTGGACGTGTCGATGGCGTTATGTGGGTATAACGATATACGCGATGTGAATCGCGAGATTTTATTGCCGGGTACATTTCCTGAAAGCGTTTATTGAGCAAAAAAAACGTAAAAATATAAAAAGAGTTGTCCACGAAAACCGTGGGTATCTCTGTGGATAACTTTGCGAAGCCCCGGCAGGGTTGGCGATTTAAGCCGAGATCAATATTTGATCAACTTCTGATTTGGCCCAGCATGGGCTGGGTTTGCGCTTGACAGGCAAGCGCGAACCCAGTGCCGAAAAGCGTTTTTATGAGTCGCCGCTGCGACCTGTGGAGTGCGTGACCACCTGAGCCGGCATCTTCGCTTGCATCAGTTTTTCCAATGCCTGGCCATAGCTGCGACCGGCGAGGCTCATGCTGTTGTTATGGCTGGCGCCGGGCACCAGTAACAGCCGTTTGGGTTCCCGGGCGGCTTCAAATAACTGTTGGCTGAAGCGCGGCGGTACGTAGCGGTCGTCGAGGCCATGCACCACCAGCAGTGGCATATGGATGTCGGCAATCTTGTCAATGGAATCGAATTTCTGCGACAGCAGCCAGCGCACCGGTAGAGAGGTGTTCGCTACGGCGGTGGCCACATCCGCCAGCGAGGTAAAGGTGGATTCGATCACCAGCCCGCGTACGGGCAACGGCATCTGTTTACCCAATTCTGCAGCCAGGTCGATGGCCACCGCGCCACCGAGCGAGTGCCCGTAGATCAGGCGTTTTTGCGGATCGGGTTGCAGCACCTGGAAACGCTCCCAGGCGATACGCGCGTCTTCGTACACCGTGGTTTCCGACGGCAGCTCGCCGCGGCTTTGGCCGAAACCACGATAGTCGATGGCCAGCACCGAGTAGCCCAGCGCATGCAATTGCTCGATGCGAAACAGCTGCCCTGTGAGGTTCCAGCGTACGCCGTGCAGGTAGAGAATCGCAGGTGCGTCCTTGTTGTCCGCCGGGTACCACCAGCCATGAATGTTCTGCCCCGATTTGAGACTGGCGGGCTTGAGTTCGAATTCCTGCACGGCCTTGGGCAAGCCGCTGTACCAACTGGCGGTGCCCGGTTCGATGCGAAATACCAGCTCGCGCTCCTTGTGTTGCAGCATCGCGCAACCCACCGGCAGGCCGACGATCAACAGTGCCATGCACAGCAGGGGAAACCAGCGCAGGCTCAGGCGCGACAGAAAACGTGAAGACATGAAGGTTCCTGGAAAAAGGTGAAGCAGGGGTTTTACCAGATGGCCTGCAGAGGCAGGAATTAATTCGACAGCCGTCCACCGGGATTGCTTGCAAAGTGTTACAGCATTGAACAAACGGTGCACGGGTTGTTAGGGTGGGCAGCCGAACAGGAGAGCAAGCACATGGATTTCACAGGCAAAACCGCTATCGTCACCGGCGGTGCACGCGGGCTGGGACTCAGCTATGCACGGGCACTGGCCCTGGGCGGTGCGCGCGTGGTGATCAGTGATATCGGCGCCGACACTGCCGGTGCAGGCAGCGATGCGTCGGTGGTTCTGGCAGCGGCCGAGGCCTTGCAGGCCGAAGGGCTGACGGTGATCGGCCACGGGGGTGACCTGTCCACGAACGAGGGCTGCGAGCAACTGATTGCGTATACCCTCGAGGCATTCGGCCAACTCGATATCCTGATCCACAACGCCGGCTGGGTGGGTTACCAGAACATCGCAGACCTCGACGCCGCGTTCCTTGAGCGTGCCATGGCGATCAACCTCTACGCGCCGCTGTGGCTGTGCAAGCACGCCTGGCCGCACCTGCTGCACTCATCGGCGCCGCGCATCATCCTCACCACCTCCGACCGCGCCATGTACGCGCAGTACGAGCAAACCGGCCTGGTGGCCTACAGCGCCGGCAAGATGGCGCAATTAGGGATCATGAACGCGTTGAGTCATGAAGGCTTGGATGCGGGGATCAAAGTCAATGCGATCTCGCCGGTGGCCAAGACCCGCATGTGGGGTGTGACTGACGAGCCGGATGAACTCAAGCCGGAGTGGGTGACGCCGGGCGTGCTGTTTCTCGCCTCGACGCAGTGCGAAGACACGGGTTACATCGTGCGGGCCAGCAATGGGCAATTCACGGCCACGCGGTTTACGGAAAACCCTGGTGTGGAATACCCGCGCAACCTGGCCCGCATCAAAGCGGACAGTGCTGAAGCCGTCGCCGCCGCCTGGCCGCGTATCAAACAAGCGTGAAAACGATCACTCCATTGAGTAAAGACCCCACCATGGACAACAGCCCCGTTCGCATCACCGCCGAAGAGACGCTTTCGGAAAACTGGTACCTGCTGAAAAAGTACAGCTTCGACCTGCGCCGCCGCGACGGCAGTTGGCAAGCCCAAACCCGCGAGGTGTACGACCGCGGCAACGGCGCGACCATCCTGCTGTACAACCGCGAGCAGCGCACGGTGCTGCTGATTCGCCAGTTTCGCATGCCCACGTACGTCAACGATTACCACGGCTACCTGATCGAAGCGGCGGCCGGCTTGCTCGACAATGCCAGCCCCGAAGAGCGGATCCGCCTGGAAGCGGAAGAAGAAACCGGCTACCGCGTGGGGCATGTGGAGAAGATCTATGCGGCCTTCATGAGCCCGGGGTCGGTGACGGAGCGGATTCACTTTTTCATGGGTGAATATCAGCCGGGTGATCGGGTTGGAACTGGCGGTGGCTTGGAAGAGGAGGGCGAAGATATCGAAGTGCTGGAGCTGGGCTTTGAAGAGGCTTTGGCATGGGTGCAAAACGGCGAAATTGCCGATGGCAAGACCATCATGCTGTTGCAGCATCTGGAATTGCGGATGCTTAAAGAAGGCTGGTAACCCCGCCTATTGAGGGGGGGGCACGATCATTGTAGTGAGCAGGCTTGCCCTGCGCTGGGCTGCGAAGCAGCCCTAAAACAGACCATGCCCATTTACCTGAAAAAATGCTTTGTCTGGATTGGGGCTGCTTCGCAGCCCAGCGCGCGTAAGTTTATTCTCCATCAGTAGATTTTTTTGAATGGTGATTTTTTTGTAAAATCTAGTTGAATTTCTCATAATCTTGCGCACCTAAAGATGCTAGCCATTTTTTATAGAAGTCAACCTGCTCTTGCGGATTGTTGGTTAGGTTGTTTTCCTCATAGTCAAATAGGTGAACTATGTCGTCGAATGTAGCCTGCTTGCCTAAAGTCAATTCATACGCGACTAGACCGGCGCTCATCTGGGAAGCCATTCTGGAAGGGGTGACATTTATTTTTGCGCCCTTACACAAGAATGTCATTGTTGGAAACTCTGCTCTGATTTTCGCTAAACATATGTATATATCTTTCCCATGATAGATTTTTCCGAAGTTACTTGATTCTGAAAATGTCATCAGGCGGTTGATTGAGTCATATTTTACGGTTGTTTCAATTTTTTTGTTTTTGGAAATGACTAGTATTTTTTTGCTTTCCATTATCGTTTCAGCTCTAGTGGTGCAGAGGGTGTTAATTGATTTTTAGAGACTCAGCCCATTTTCTACGGTAAGCGATCTGATCATTAATGTCGTTTGTAAGGTTGCTTTCTTCGTAGTCGAATATACGGACGAGTTCTGCATCTGGCTCGCCAATCGTTACCTCGTAAGCAACTAATCCGCTTGACATCTGTGATGCCATTGCTGAAGGGTAAACATTCACCTTCGAGCCTTTACATAAGAAGGTTGTTTCACTGAATTCTCTTCTTAGTAACCCAAAGCATGTATATATATCTATGTCTGAATATATCTTTTTTATACCGTCAGCAAACGCTATAGATAGCGTTGAGTGCGCTCTGTCGAGCTCAAGTGTGGCGGTCTCTCTTTGTGCGTTTTTAATTATGGTGATGTCGATCTTTTTCATTGGTTATTTTCTATTTGGATTAATTAGTGAGTAGCCTTTATGCGTTCCATCGTCGTGGACGGGTGTGGCGCCTAGAATATCCTTAGTATCTATTCGGTTTGGTATGGCAATTTCGCGCTCCTTTTTATAGTCCGATAAGATGCCTAATTCTTTGTTGACATCCCGACCTGGGATTTTCTTTAGGGTGTAAAGATAGCCTTCCTCAAACCCAAAGGATGTTGCGAACATTAACCCTTGCTCTCTTGATATTGATGTGCTCACAAATTTGCTTGGTGGACTCGCATTGTTTTGCGAGTGCAAATAGAGGTCAGTGCTTTTTCCTCTGCTCTCAAAGCCGGTTTCAAAAATTTCGTCCGGGTGCCTTGAGTCTCCTCGATATAAATACTCTTGTCTTTTACTCGATGCTGGTAGCGAAGGAGTGCCGTCGTCTACCTTAAGCTGTGTGTTTGAGTTTTCTGTATTTGTGTGTGGTTCGTATCCAGCCCCGCCTGGACACGTGCTCAAACCTAGCGGATCTATCCAACCCGTAGGGTTGGGCACGTACAGGTACGCATTGATCCCCCCCGCCAGCTTCACCGGGTCCGGCGTCAGGTATCGACCAATATCCGGATGGTAGTAGCGATGGCGGTTGTAGTGCAGTCCGCTTTCTTGGTCAAAGTACTGGCCTTGAAAGCGCAGCGGGTTGTCGATTTTTCCGATGTCGAGCCGGGTGATTTCGCCGTAGGCGCGGTAGTGCGCGGACCAGACGATTTCTCCGTCGGCGGCGGTGAGTTCCTGCGGGGTGCCGAGGTGGTCGAGTTGATAGTGGTAAGCCTTGGTTTCCTTTGGGCCGAAGCCTTCCAGTAGAGCCAGTGGACGAAAGCTGTCCGGTTCATAGAGGTAGCTGCGGTGTCGCTCCGCGTGGTGTTCGGCGATGAGTGTGTCGCCTTTCCAGAAGAACTCGGTGGTTACGTCGCCGACAGTTTTGCTGATACGCCGCCCGAACGGGTCGTAGCGGTAGCTGGCGG
>NZ_JBYVMD010000054.1:0-36405 GCF_058145955.1 Pseudomonas sp. A39 | reverse complement strand
TTTTTCAAAGGTGCCCGCCATGCCTTGGCTGCAAGTCCGTCTCGCCATCAGCCCAGAACAAGCCGAAACCTACGAAGACGCTTTCCTTGAAGTCGGCGCTGTCTCGGTCACGTTCATGGACGCCGAAGACCAACCGATCTTCGAACCCGAACTCAACACCACCCCGCTCTGGTCGCACACCCATTTGCTGGCCCTGTTCGAAGACGGCACCGATGCCGCCGCCGTACTGGCCCATATGGAATTGCTCACCGGCGGCCCGCTGCCGGAGCATCACAGCGAAGTCATCGAAGACCAGGACTGGGAACGCAGCTGGATGGACAACTTCCAGCCGATGCGTTTCGGCCAGCGCCTGTGGATCGTGCCGAGCTGGCATGCCGCGCCTGAGCCGGACGCGGTCAACCTGCTGCTGGACCCGGGCCTGGCGTTCGGCACCGGCACCCACCCAACCACCGCGCTGTGCCTGGAATGGCTGGACGGCCAGGACCTGACCGACAGCCACGTGCTCGACTTCGGTTGCGGCTCGGGGATCCTGGCGATTGCCGCCCTGTTGCTGGGTGCCAAGGAAGCCGTGGGCACCGATATCGACGTGCAGGCGCTGGAAGCCTCGCGCGATAACGCCGGGCGCAACAACATTCCTGAAGGCAAATTCCCACTCTACCTGCCGGAGCAATTGCCCCAGGTGCAGGCCGACGTACTGGTCGCCAACATCCTCGCCGGGCCGCTGGTGTCCCTGGCGCCGCAGTTGTCGAGCCTGGTCAAGCCGGGCGGCCGCCTGGCGCTGTCGGGCATCCTTGCCGAGCAAGGCGAAGACGTCGCTGCCGCCTACGCGAAGGATTTCGAGTTGGATCCGATCGCCAACCGCGATGGCTGGGTACGCATCAGCGGTCGTCGGCGCTAGAATGAGCGCTTGCCTGAATCGGATGGCCGCATGACCGACAGTTTCGTCACCCAGTGCCCGCATTGCCAATCGCGCTTTCGCGTCAACCACGCTCAATTGAGCGTGGCCCGTGGCGTGGTTCGCTGCGGCTCGTGCCTGCAAGTGTTCAATGCGGCTCGCCAGTTGCTGGAGCAGCGTGCTGCCGGTACACCGGCGCCTGAGCTGCCGGCTGCGGCTGAGCCAGAGCTGCCACGGGCTATCAGCCAAAAGCAGTGGACCGCCGAAGAGCTGGACCTGGACAACCTGGACCTGGACGAAGAACTGGCCAAGCTGGAACGTCGCGAGATTCAGCACACCCAGCCTGCCGGCGCAGAACGTCGCCAAGCGGGTACTGATCGTCGGCAAAAAGATGAGCCTCTCAGCGCCAGCCGCAACACCGTCAAGGCCGAAGAAGAAAAATGGGCTGCCAGCCTGTTCAGCGAACCGCCTGAAGAGCGCGTGCAAGCCACGCACATCGAACCCGAACCGACGAACGCACCTGCGACCAAGCAGCGCACCGAGCCGTCCATGTCGTTTCACACCGACGACCTCGACGATGAGCCCCCCCTGCGCTCCACGCCAGACGATGACGACGTCGATCCACCGTTCACGCCATTGACCCAATCGGCCGATGACGTTGAACCCGAAGAACGCCCCAAACCCTCTCGCAAGCGCCCGCGCACCGAAACGAGTGTGCACGACGACCAACTGTTGGATCTCGAAGACGATCCGCTGCACCTCTACGCGCAAAAGCGTCCGGCCAGCCTGGGCCGTCGCCTGATCTGGCTGTTGCTGGTGCTGATCGCCGCCGGCGGCCTCGCAGCCCAGTACATCGCCTACCAATTCGACGACCTGGCCCGCCAGGACGCCTACCGTCCGTGGTTCCAGCAACTGTGCCCCACACTGGGCTGTACGGTGCCGTCGCGGGTCGATATCGCCCATATCAAGAGCAGTAACCTGGTGGTACGCAGCCATCCGGACTTCGCCGGGGCGCTGGTGGTGGACGCCATCATCTATAACCGTGCGACATTCTCCCAGCCCTTCCCGCTGCTGGAGCTGCGCTTTGCCGACCTGAATGGCAGCCTGATTGCCAGTCGTCGCTTCAAACCCGCCGAATACCTCAGCGGCGAGTTGGCCGGTGTGAGCGAAATGCCATCGCAAACGCCGATCCATATCTCCCTGGATATCCTCGATCCGGGCAATAAAGCCGTGAATTACAGCCTGAGCTTTCACTCGCCCGAGTGAATCGGTTCACGCACCGAGGTTTGACGGCGAGTTATTGACTAAGCCCCGCGCGACCAAACCGGTAGCGATAAAGAAATAACTGTTCAGATTTTATCCAATTCAGCCTTTATCCAGTCATCGAGAGCGGGTATCATGCCAACCCTTTTTCGAACTCTAATGATCCGGCCCCACAACAGGGAAGTCCTATGTCGGCGGTACGCATCGGCCCATACACATTGCAGAACGGCTTGATTCTCGCCCCGATGGCGGGCGTCACTGACCAGCCCTTTCGTCAGCTGTGCAAGCGGTTGGGCGCGGGTCTAGTAGTCTCGGAAATGGTCACCAGCGACATGAGCTTGTGGAACACCCGCAAATCGCGGATGCGCATGATCCACGAAGGCGATCCCGAGCCCCGCTCGGTCCAGATCGCCGGTGGAGATGCACAGATGCTGGCGGATGCGGCCCGGGCCAACGTGGAGTTGGGGGCGCAGATCATCGACATCAACATGGGCTGCCCGGCCAAGAAGGTCTGCAACAAGGCCGCCGGTTCCGCGCTGTTGAAAGATGAGCAATTGGTTGCCGAGATCCTGCAGGCCGTTGTCGCCGCAGTCGATGTGCCGGTCACCCTGAAGATTCGCACCGGCTGGGACCGGGACAACAAGAACGGCCTGACGGTGGCGAAGATCGCCGAACAGGCAGGCATTACAGCGCTGGCGGTGCATGGCCGCACCCGCGCCGACCTTTACACCGGTGAAGCCGAGTACGACACCATCGCTGCGATCAAGCAGGCGGTGTCGATACCGGTGTTTGCCAATGGCGACATCGACTCCGCCGAGAAAGCCCGGCGCGTGCTGCACGCCACCGGTGCCGATGGTTTGTTGATTGGCCGGGCCGCCCAGGGGCGACCGTGGATTTTTCGTGAGATCGAGCATTTTCTGCGTACTGGCGACGTATTGCCGGCACCGGAGCTGATCGAGGTGGAACGTATTCTGCTAGAGCATTTGGCCGCCCTGCACGCTTTCTATGGAGACGTGATGGGAGTACGCATTGCCCGCAAGCATGTCGGCTGGTATCTCGCAACCTTGCCGGGCGCCAGGGAGTTTCGCGCCCACTTCAATCGTTTGGATGATACGGAAGCACAGTGCGCCAACGTTCGTGAGTTCTTCAGCGAGCGTTACAAGAGCCTGGGGACAGGGGACGGAGAGGGGGTGGCCGCATGACGATGATGACCGAGACTTTAGTGAGTGGAACAACACCCGTGAGCGACAACGTCAATTTGAAACAGCACCTCAACACGCCGAGCGAAGAAGGTCAGACCCTTCGCGGGAGTGTCGAGAAGGCGCTGCACAATTATTTCGCCCACCTTGAGGGCGCTTCCGTCACGGACGTGTACAACCTGGTGCTCTCCGAAGTCGAGGCGCCCTTGCTCGAAAGCGTGATGAACTACGTCAAGGGCAACCAGACCAAAGCCAGTGAGCTGCTGGGCCTCAACCGTGGCACCTTGCGCAAAAAGCTCAAACAATACGATTTGCTGTAAGCATTCAATCAAACCAGAAAGGCGCCCGCGTAAAACCGGTCGCCTTTTTTGCTGACTCCTTTGCTTTTGATGGAAATTGAAATGACCGACCAGACTACCCGCCTGCCGATCCGCCGCGCCTTGATCAGTGTTTCCGACAAGACCGGGATCCTCGAATTTGCCCGCGAGCTGGAAGCTCTGGGTGTGGAAATCCTCTCCACGGGCGGGACCTTCAAGCTGCTGCAGGACAACGGCGTGGCCGCAGTGGAAGTGGCGGACTACACCGGTTTCGCAGAAATGATGGACGGTCGGGTCAAGACCCTGCACCCGAAAATCCACGGCGGCATCCTCGGCCGTCGCGGGATCGACGATGCCATCATGACCGAACACGGCATCAAGCCGATCGACCTGGTGGCCGTCAACCTCTACCCGTTCGAAGCCACCATCAACAAGCCAGGCTGCGACCTGCCGACTGCCATCGAAAACATCGATATCGGCGGCCCGACCATGGTTCGCTCGGCCGCCAAGAACCATAAAGACGTGGCCATCGTGGTCAACGCCAGCGACTACGCCCAGGTGCTCGAAAGCCTGAAGGCCGGTGGCCTGACCTACGCCCAGCGTTTTGACCTGATGCTCAAGGCGTTCGAACACACCGCCGCCTACGACGGCATGATCGCCAACTACATGGGCACCGTGAACCAAGCCGCTGAAACCCTCAGCACCGAAGGCCGCAGCCAGTTCCCGCGCACCTTCAACAGCCAGTTCATCAAGGCCCAGGAAATGCGCTACGGCGAGAACCCGCATCAGAGCGCGGCGTTCTATGTGGAAGCCAAGCCTGCTGAAGTCGGCATCGCCACCGCGACCCAACTGCAAGGCAAGGAGCTGTCCTACAACAACGTGGCCGACACCGACGCCGCGCTGGAATGTGTGAAGAGCTTCGTCAAGCCGGCCTGCGTGATCGTCAAGCACGCCAACCCGTGCGGCGTGGCCGTGAGCCCGGACGCGGAAGGCGGCATTCGCCAAGCGTACGAACTGGCCTACGCCACCGACACCGAATCGGCTTTCGGCGGCATCATCGCCTTCAACCGTGAACTGGACGCCGAGACCGCCAAGGCGATCGTCGAGCGTCAGTTCGTTGAAGTGATCATTGCCCCAAGCGTCAGCGAAGAAGCCCGCGCCATCGTGGCGGCCAAAGCCAACGTGCGCCTGCTGGCCTGCGGCGAGTGGTCGGCTGACCGCGCCGCTGCCTGGGACTACAAGCGCGTCAACGGCGGCTTGCTGGTACAGAGCCGTGACATCGGCATGATCGGCAGCGAAGACCTGAAAGTGGTCACAAAGCGCGCCCCGACCGAGCAAGAGATCAACGACCTGATCTTCGCCTGGAAAGTGGCCAAGTACGTGAAGTCCAATGCCATCGTCTACGCCAAAAACCGCCAGACCATCGGTGTCGGCGCTGGCCAGATGAGCCGCGTGAACTCGGCGCGTATCGCTGCGATCAAGGCCGAACACGCCGGTTTGCAGGTGGTGGGTTCGGTGATGGCTTCCGACGCATTCTTCCCGTTCCGTGATGGCTTGGACAATGCCGCGAAAGCTGGCGTGACCGCCGTGATCCAACCGGGCGGCTCGATGCGTGATGCTGAAGTGATCGCCGCCGCTGATGAAGCCGGCATCGCCATGGTCTTCACCGGCATGCGTCACTTCCGTCACTGATCCAAATGTGGAAGGCGCTTTTTGTAGTGAGCGGGCTTGTCCCGCGCTGGGCTGCACAGCAGCCCCACTGGATTTCCAGTGAAACCGGCGGGGGACGCCCCCCCCCTCACCACAACAACCCTCCCACATAAAGCGCTCCTGCAGCGCCTACAGAATTTGAGGTTTTTGAAATGAATGTTTTGATCATTGGCAGCGGTGGCCGTGAACACGCCCTGGCCTGGAAAGTTGCCCAGGACCCGCGCGTCCAGAAGGTTTTCGTCGCCCCCGGCAACGCCGGTACCGCCATTGAAGCCAAGTGCGAGAACGTCGCTATCGACGTGCTGGCCCTTGAGCAACTGGCAGATTTTGCTGAAAAGAACGTGTCCCTGACCATCGTCGGTCCGGAAGTGCCGCTGGTGGCTGGCGTCGTGGACCTGTTCCGCAGCCGCAACCTGGACTGCTTCGGCCCAACCGCCGGCGCAGCCCAGCTGGAAGGCTCCAAGGCGTTCACCAAGGATTTCCTGGCCCGCCACAAGATCCCGACGGCCGATTACCAGAACTTCACCGAGATCGAGCCGGCCCTGGCTTACCTGCGTGAAAAAGGTGCGCCGATCGTGATCAAGGCCGACGGCCTGGCCGCCGGTAAAGGCGTGATCGTCGCCATGACCCTGCAGGAAGCCGAAGACGCCGTGCGCGACATGCTCGCCGGCAACGCTTTTGGTGACGCCGGTTCGCGCGTCGTGATCGAAGAATTCCTCGACGGCGAAGAAGCCAGCTTCATCGTGATGGTCGACGGCAAGAACGTCTTGCCAATGGCCACCAGCCAGGACCACAAACGCGTCGGCGACGGCGACACCGGCCCGAACACCGGCGGCATGGGTGCCTACTCCCCTGCCCCGGTGGTCACCGCCGACGTGCACCAGCGCGTCATGGACCTGGTGATCTGGCCGACCGTGCGTGGCATGGCCGATGAAGGCAATGTCTACACCGGCTTCCTGTATGCCGGCCTGATGATCGACAAAGCCGGTAACCCGAAAGTCATCGAGTTCAACTGCCGCTTCGGCGATCCGGAAACCCAACCGGTGATGCTGCGTCTGCAATCGAGCCTGGTACTGCTGGTGGAAGCCGCCCTGGCCCAGGCCTTGGACAAGGTTGAAGCGCAGTGGGACCCGCGTCCGAGCGTTGGCATTGTGCTGGCGGCCGGTGGTTACCCTGCCGACTACGCCAAGGGCGATGTGATTGAAGGCCTCGATGCGGCGGCGACCCTGGAAGGCAAAGTGTTCCACGCGGGCACCGCGCTCAAGGACGGTAAGGTCGTGACCGCCGGTGGCCGCGTGTTGTGCGCCACCGCCATGGGCGCCAGTGTCGACGCCGCGCAGCAACAGGCGTACACGCTGGCCGCGAAGATCGATTGGAACGGCTGCTTCTACCGCAAGGACATCGGCTACCGCGCCATCGCCCGTGAACGGGGCGAGAACAGCTAAGCAGCCGCCGTCAGTAGCTATCCGTTCGGCTAGGCAAGGGCCTCTGGCCCTTGCCGTATGCAGGCCTACCCGCGCATAGTTAACCCGTGCATCAACCTACGAAGGGATTTCGCCGTGCGCTGGCTCAGGATCGCCATAGGTTTTACTGTCAGCCTGCTGACACTGCTCTGCTTGCTCCCGGCCCAGGCCGCGGCGCAAGGCAGTGGCTGGGCAGTATTGCTTGATGAACAGGCCGACCTGCAACTGAGCGACATCCGGTCCTCGCGCTACACCAATCAATTCAGCCCCATCGAACTGGACCGCATCACCGCTGCGGAACCGGACGGTGCGTTGTGGGTACGTTTCAAGCTGCAACCCGGCAAGCACGAGCAAGTGCTGCGGGTATTCGCCCCGGACCTGTCGCACCTGAGCCTGTATGTGCTGGACGGCGACACCCTGGTGGAACAACAGAGCACCGGCACGCGCCAGCCCCAGGCAGAACGGCCGCTGCCCAGCAGCGACTTCATGCTGCCGATGCCCCAGAGCCAGAGGCCCCTTGAGGTCTACCTGCGCCTGGTCTCCGAACACGAGCTGCGCCCTTACATCACCCTGGAACCGGCCGTGCTCGCCGCCGCCGACCAGACCCAGACGCTGATCTACGGCCTGCTGTTCGGCTGCTTGCTGATGCTGATCCTGCACAACCTCACGCGCTTCGCCTACCACCGCTCGCGCAGCAGCCTGTGGCTGGCGGCTTGCGAAGTGCTGTTGATGCTCAGCCTGGCACTGCTGCTCAATCTGATAGGTCCATGGCTGCCGAACTGGCATGCGGTCCAGACACCCGGCGCTTACCTGGCGCTGCTGCTGACCGCGCCGTGCGGGCTGATGTTCGCCTACCGCTTCTTCATGCCCCTGGGCCCGCACCCGCTGAACAAACTGTTGATGGGCGACATCCTGTTCATTGTGCTGTGCGGCCTGCTGCTGTTGTTCGTCAACACCCTGCCGCTGAACATCATCACCTACGCCCTGGTGGCCCTGGCCGGCTTGAGCATGCTGTTTGTCTCGGCCTATCACTGGCAGAAAGGCTACCGCCCGGCACGCCTGTTCGTGGCCGCGATGGTGGTGTTCAACATCGGTACGCTGATCATCCTGCCGGCGCTGCTGGGCCTGACGATGGTCTCGCCACAGGGTCTGATCGTCACGTTGCTGGCCTTTATCTGCCTCAGCGGCCTGTTGATGAGCCTGGCTTTGGGCGAACGCCAGCGTGCGATTGTCGAGGCGCGCTTCAGCCTCAGCCGCGACCTGGCGGCGAGCAACGCCGAGATCGCCGCCAAGGCCGAGTTCCTGGCCAAGATCAGTCACGAGATCCGCACCCCCATGAACGGTGTGCTCGGCATGACCGAACTGCTGCTGGGCACGCCGCTGTCGGTGAAACAACGCGACTATGTGCAGACCATCCACAGCGCTGGTAACGAACTGCTCACGCTGATCAACGAAATCCTCGACATCTCCAAGCTGGAGTCCGGCCAGATCGAACTGGATGACGTGCAGTTCGACCTCAATGCGCTGATCGAAGACTGCCTGAGCATCTTCCGCGCCAAGGCCGAGCAGCAGAACGTCGAGCTGATCAGCTTTATCCAGCCTCAGGTGCCCCGTGTGATCAGCGGCGACCCGACCCGCTTGCGCCAGGCCATGTTGAGCCTGCTGGAAAACGCCCTGCAGAAGACCGACGAAGGCGAAGTGCTGATCGTCGTCGCGCTGGATGACCGCAGCACCAAGCCACGCCTGCGCATTGCCGTGCAGGACAGTGGCCTGCCGATGGAAGCGGCCGAGCGCGACGCCTTGCTGCACAGCGAACTGCACAGCAAGAATTTCTTCTCGGCCACCCGCCTGAACGGTCACCTGGGCCTGGTCATCGCCCGCCAATTGATCCTGTTGATGAACGGCGAATTCGGTATCAAGAGCGGCAGCCATCAGGGCAGCACCCTGTGGCTGACCCTGCCGCTGGACCCGGAACGCCTGGAGCACCCGACCTCCGACCTCGACGGCCCACTCAAAGGCGCACGGGTGCTGGTGGTGGACGACAACGACACCTGCCGCAAAGTGCTGGTGCAGCAATGCTCGGCCTGGGGCCTGAACGTCAGCGCCGTGCCCTCGGGCAAGGAAGCCCTGGCGTTGCTGCGCACCAAGGCGCACCTGCGTGACTACTTCGACGTGGTGCTGCTGGACCAGAACATGCCCGGCATGACCGGCATGCAACTGGCGGCGAAGATCAAGGAAGACCCGAGCCTGAACCACGACATCCTGCTGATCATGCTCACTGGCATCAGCAACGCGCCGAGTAAGATCATCGCGCGCAATTGCGGGATCAAGCGCATCCTCGCCAAGCCGGTGGCCGGCTACACGCTCAAGACCACCCTGGCCGACGAACTGACCCAGCGCAGCAAAGGCACGTTGCAATCACGCCCGCCCCTCGCCGTACCGGCAGCCGTCACGGTGCCCGCCGACTTCCGCATCCTGGTGGCCGAAGACAACAGCATCTCCACCAAAGTGATCCGCGGCATGCTCGGCAAGCTCAACCTCAACCCGGACACCGCCAGCAATGGCGAGGAAGCGTTGGAGGCGATGAAAGCCCAGCGTTATGACCTGGTATTGATGGATTGTGAAATGCCGATCCTCGATGGTTTCTCGGCGACCCAGCAACTGCGTGCGTGGGAGGTAAGCCACCAACGCATTCGTACGCCGGTGGTGGCGTTGACGGCGCACATTCTGACGGAACATAAAGAGCGCGCCCGCCAGGCCGGGATGGATGGGCACATGGCCAAGCCGGTGGAGCTGTCGCAGTTGCGGGAACTGGTGGAGTTCTGGGTGGCACAGCGCCAACAAAGGCCGGAACACGCGCCCTCCTGACCTGACGTTCGTGGCAACACCCCACCTATATTGTGGTGAGCGGGCTTGTTGTGGTGAGCGGGCTTGCCCCGCGCTGGGCTGCGAAGCGGCCCTAAAACCCAACGCCGCGGAGTGCCTGACACAACGCGGCGTTTTTATTGGGGCCGCTTCGCAGCCCAGCGCGGGGCAAGCCCGCTCACCACAAAAGCCAGCTCCCACATTTGATTTGTTTCGCCTGATAGACTGCCCACACTTTTTCCGCCCGCGAGCCGCCCTTCATGCTCCACGTGTTATTCAGCGTCTACCTGAAAATGCTGGTGCTCTACAGCCCGTTCTTCGTGCTGTCCTGCTTTATCAGCCTTACCCGTGGCTACTCCAGCAAAGAGCGGCGGCGCCTGGCCTGGAAAGTGGCGCTGGCCACCCTGGTATCGAGCGTGTTGCTCTACCTGTTCGGCCGGGTAATTTTCAGTGTGTTCGGCATCACCGTCGACGCCTTCCGCATCGGCGCCGGCAGTGTGCTGTTCATCTCCGCCCTGGGCATGGCCCAAGGCAAGTCGGCGGTGCAGACCGACAACGTGCAGCAGGACGTGACCATCGTGCCGCTGACCATCCCCCTCACCGTCGGCCCCGGCACCATCGGTGCACTGCTGGTGATGGGCGTAAGTCAACCGCACTGGGATGACAAACTCACCGCCATCCTCAGCATCGCCCTGGCCAGCCTCACGGTGGGTGTGGTGCTGTACCTGTCCAACCGCATCGAACGTATCCTCGGTGACCAGGGCTTGCAGATCGTCAGCCGGTTGATGGGTTTGTTCGTGTGCGCCCTCGCCGCGCAAATCATTTTCACCGGGGTACGCGGCTACCTCGTGCCCTAGATCCGGTACTTGGCGATCGCCAGTTGCACCTTGTCTCCCGCGCTCTCGCGCATCAGTTGGATGGTTTTTTCGTTGACCACCGAGGTGTTCAGCACCAGGCAGGTCTGCCCGCTGAAGGCTTCGAACGAAGAGCTATCCCACTCCAGGAACGGCAACCCCACCTGTTTGCTCACGCCGTGGGTGCTGTAGGTCACCAGCACCATCATCAGTTCACCATCGGTTTCAGCACAGGACGCCAGGCCGAAATCACCGCCTTGGTGTACCGAACTGTTGCGTTTGAACAACTCGAAAGTCGCAGGCGTCTGCTTCAACGCCTCCAACGCATCGGCCGCCAGTTTCGGCAGCGCGGTGAGCAGCGTTCCGGACAATGACGTAGCCGCCCACAGCGCGGCCATGATATTCAGCGCCGCCAATTGCACCGTCAGGCCCTTTCCCGAACGCGAGATCCTCTCGAAGCGGCTGCGTACCGGCAGCCAGCCCAGGCTGATCATCACCTTGATAAATTCTTCGTACCAGACCTCGGTACCGCGTTGGATTTTCAACACATCGCTTACGTAGCTGCTGGCCAGCAGGTAGCTTTTACGGATGTATTCCCGATTCAGGCCGGACAGCCCTTCGGCAAATGAAATGACGCTGTTGTTGACCACCGCCGCGTTGAAGTTGTCCTCGGTGTCCAGCGCTAGGTCCGCCTGCGTGCCTGACGCTCCCGGCAACTTGTAGGCGGCAATCAACTTGCGCCTTTTTGTACTGTTGATCCTTCTGTGATGTCGCTCCATTTTGATTCTCCACAAGCACCCCAACTCGAGGCTTATGTCCACCCTAGTCCACTGCTCGACGGGTTTCCCAGGCGATAAAACCCCCTTGGTGCGGCCCGTCAAACCCTGGCACCCAGCAATCACGCAGGGTGCCTGGCGAGCTTCCGGATTTCGTCGCCATAAAAAGAAAAAGCGCCGAACAACATCAGGAAAATCCCTGCGTCATTCGGCGCTTTCAGGCAGCCCAGCGGCGGTTTTCAGGACGCGGGTTTCTCGCCGTACCACCGCGGGGTGTACACCCACTCACCGCCACCGGCACGGGGGAAAGTGCAGGTGGTGGACGAGCCGATCAGCACCATGGTGCGCATGTCCACCTGTTCCGGCGTCAGCTGCCCAAGCGTGGTCACTCGCAGGGTCTGCCCCGGGCGACCGATATCGCGGCCCAGCACCACCGGCGTTTGCGGCGTGCGATGCAGGGCGACGATTTCCAGCGCGCGCCCCAGTTGCCATGGCCGCGAACGCGAGATCGGGTTGTAGAACGCCAAGGCCAGGTCAGCCTGGGACGCCAGGTCCAGGCGCTTTTCGATGATTGACCAAGGCTTGAGGTTGTCCGACAGCGACATCACGCAGAAGTCATGGCCCAACGGCGCGCCCGCCTGGGCGGCGGTGGCCAGGGAGGCCGAGACACCGGGCAGGATTTGCAGGTCGACCTGATGCCACGCCGGGTCGCTGGACGCGTGCAAGGCCTCGATCACCGCAGCGGCCATGGCGAACACGCCAGGGTCGCCGGACGACACCACCACCACCGAGCGACCTTGGGCCGCCAACTCGAAAGCGTGACGCGCGCGCTGCATTTCTTCGCGGTTGTCGGTGCAGTGCTGCACCTGATCATCGCGGAACGGACCGGCCATGCGCACGTAGGTTTCGTAGCCAAGCACGTCGGTGCAGCGTGCCAGTTCAGCCTTCACGGCGGGCACCATCAACTCGGCGGCACCAGGGCCCAGGCCGATCACGGCGAGGCGACCACGCAGACGTCCGACGCGCGACAGGTCCAACGGCTGCTCAGCGACATCAATAACGATATCGGCCTCTTGGCTGGCGCTGACAAACCGCAACGGCACACCCAGTTCCAACGCTGCCTCATGCAACGACGCTTCGGCCATCTGCGTATCGCTGGCCAGCAGGCACGCCAGGGATTGCACAGCGATGCCGGCCTCATGCAATGCCGTGCGCACACGCTGTGCCAGTTGCGCGCCGGGCTGGCAGGTCACGCTGACGTTCTTCGGATAGATCAGCAATTCATTGGCGGCGGGTACGCGCTCGGCACTGCCCACGTGAATCGCCAGGCGTGCCTGCTGATCCTGGGGCAGGTTGGCCTGGTCCAGCCAGGGCGCCGCGCCTTCGATGCGCACGCTTTCGCCGGCCAGCAGGTCCGAGACGAAGCGCTTGCCCAGCTCCAGATCGGCCAGCTCATACCCCTTGGGCGGGTTGAGCAGGCAGGTGCCAAACCGCAGCTCGCCACTGGTGGTAATCGCAGCGGCCACGTCCAGCGCAGCGGCAATGTCCCGCGCCATGACGTTCACACCACCGAGGCCACCGAGCAGCGGCACCACGGCGCTGCCGTCTTCGGCCACGGCCAGCACGGCAGGCTCTTCGCCCTTTTCCAGCAGCAGCGGCGCGAGGGTGCGAATCACGATACCTGCAGCGCACAGCGCAATCAGCGGCGTGCCGTGTTGATAGAGCTGGCGCAGGGTGGCACCGAACTCGCTGTAAGTCTGGTCCGCACCTTCAACGCGCCCGGCCAGGCCGTGGATCAGGGCGCCGGGGTACACCTGCTGGATCTTGCGCGCGGTAGCCAGGCTGCCCTGGCCGAGGATGACAATCGCCGGGCTCATCAACCTTGCCACCGTTCACCGGGCACGATGATCAGCGAGAAGTACGGTGAAGACATCGGCTCCACCTGATCGAGCGGCACGATCTTCTGGTTGGCCATGGTGGCGCGTTCCACATACAACGCGCGCTCGGCCAGGCCAAGTTCTTCCAGCACCTGGCGCACCTTCGGGAAGTTGCGCCCCAGCTTCATGATCACCGCCGCATCGGCGTCCGCCAGGCGGCGCTTCAGGTCCTCATGGGGCAGTACGCCCGAGAGCACCGACAAGCTCTGGTTGCGATACACCAACGGCGCGCCCAGTACCGAGGCGCCGCCGAGCATGGAGCACACGCCAGGGATGACCTGGGCGTCGTAGCGTTCGGCGAGGCGGTCATGCAGGTACATGTAGGAGCCGTAGAAGAACGGGTCGCCTTCGCAGATCACCGCCACATCGCGGCCGGCGTCCAGATGCGCGGCAACGTCGACGCTGGCGGCGTCGTAGAAGTCGCTGATCACTTGCTCGTAGGACATCGGCGCCGGCAATACCTCGGTGGTCACCGGGTACACCAGCGGCATCAGCGTCTGTTGCGGCACCAGGTGGTCTTCGATGATGCCGAAGGCATTACCTTTTTTGCCCTTGGCCACGAAGTACGCCACCACCGGCGATTCGCGCAGCAGGCGCAGGGCCTTGAGGGTGATCAGTTCCGGGTCACCGGGGCCTACGCCCAGGCCGATCAAACGTCCGCGTGCCTGCATTATTCGACCTCCGTGGCCAGGGCATTCACGGCGGCGGCGGCCATGGCACTGCCGCCCAGGCGGCCCTGCATGATCACGAACGGCACGCCACGGCTGTCGGCGGCCAGCATCGCCTTGGATTCGGCGGCGCCCACAAAGCCGACCGGGAAGCCGAGGATCAACGCCGGTTTCGGTGCGCCGGCATCGAGCATTTCCAGCAGGTAGAACAAGGCGGTCGGCGCGTTGCCGATCACCACCACGCTGCCTTCCAGGTGCGGGCGCCACAGTTCCAGCGCAGCAGCGGAACGGGTGTTGCCCAACTCGCGTGCCAAGTCAGGGACGCTGTCGTCACGCAAGGTGCAGATCACGGGGTTGTTAGCCGGCAAGCGCGCGCGGGTCACGCCTTCGGAGACCATCCGCGCATCACACAGAATCGGCGCGCCGGCAGCCAGCGCATCGCGCCCGGCCTTGCCCGCACCTTCGGAGAACTGCAGGCCGTCGATGGCCTCGACCATGCCGCAGGCGTGAATCACGCGCACCGCGAGTTTTTCCAGGTCGGCCGGGATACGGTCCAACTTGGCTTCCGCGCGAATGATGGCGAAGGAGTTGCGGTAGATCTCCTGACCGTCGCGGATGTAATCAATCATCGGTGTTGCTCCGTGGGCGAGCGCGCAGCAAGGCGCCCGTCGCTTCAATAGAAAGGGTGCGCGCGTGCAGCCGGCCAAACCCTGGGTGGGCTGCATCGCGGAAATAGAGGTCGTAGTGGCCGGGGCTCACGGCCAGCAATGTCACCGGCGCAACGTGCGCGGCGGCGCAGGAACGTGGGCAGCCGGACAGGTGCACGTCGTGATCGGGTTTCAGCGCGGCGAGTTGCACCGCATCAGCCTTGGTGTCGGCCAGCGCTTTGCCGCAGCCCCTGGAACCGGTGCAGGCGGTCATGCGCGCCAGCGGTTGGTCAGCTGAGCAGAGGAAGCCCAGGTGCGCCAGGCGCTCGGTCACGGCGTGAGGCTTTTCAACGTTGGGCAGCAGCACGCCCTGCCAAGGGGTGAAACGCAAGGTGCCGTCGCCGTACTCGCTGGCGAGTTGTGCGACGCCCGCAAGCATCGCCGAATCCAGGCGACCCAAGGGTGCGATGGCAGCGACATAGAACTGATTTTTTTGCGCCTGTGGATAAGTCCCAAGGTGCAGCAAAGCACCACTGGGCGGGCGATTGAAGCCGTCGACCGGCAGTAGCTTCAGGTGCAAACGGCTCAGCAGGTTATCCACAGGCAGATGACGCATGCGGGTGTGTTCCGGGGTGGCGAGGTCGAGAAACGCCTCCAGCACCGCCACCACCAGCGCATGGCCCTGCTCCAAGGGCACGGCCGCCAACGGTGCATCCAGCCCAGGGCAACCGGCCAGGCCGAACGCGAGGAGCGTCTCGCCATTGCGCACGAACGCCGACAGCCACAGATCATGATGATGTTCGAGCATCGCCAGCGCTTCACCGCCATCCAGTTGCACGGCGAACTTGGCCGACAGCTGATGAAAACGCGGATGAGTTTGCAGGGTGGCGAGGATTTCATTGGCCAGCGGCCGGGTGTCGAACAGCATCTGCGGGTCGATACCGGCGCTGGGGCTGAGCATCAGGTTGCGTACGTCGTCACCGGCGGCGTTGCGGGGCCCGAGGTCGGCGGCCAGCAGCCTGGCGATCAAGGCGTCCTCTTCGGCGCCGATCCCGCGAATCTGCAGGTTGGCGCGGTTGGTCGCCTCGATCACCCCGCCGGCATAGGCCTGGGCCGCACCCGCCACCGCGCGGGCTTGCGCTGCGGTGATCGAACCACCGGCCAGTTTGATCCGGCAAATGCCGCCATCCAACGCCTGGACGATACGCAGCAACCCCGGACAAGCCGAGGGGCGCAAGGTATTCACAGCGGGCGTTGGGTTCACGGGGCTACCGGTTTGCAGGTAAAGGCGCGGTATTATGCCTGCTTTGTCCGGCGGCATGAAAAGCCTGCCCGTCGGATGTCGTTCAAGGAATCCATATGTCGCCCTGGCTGACGGTTGTAGGCATCGGTGAAGACGGCTTCAAGGGGCTGGGCAGGAATGCCCGGCATGCCCTGTTGCGCGCCACGCGGATTATAGGAGGTCAGCGCCAGTTGGACCTGTTGCCGGTGTGTATTCGTGGCGAGCGCCAGGTGTGGCCGAGCCCGTTTTCGCTGGAGCCGGTGCTGGCGCGACGCGGGGAGCCGGTGTGTGTGCTGGCGAGTGGCGATCCAATGTTCTATGGCGTGGGGGCGAGTTTGGCGCGGCAGGTGGCGGCGGATGAGCTGCTGATTTTGCCGGCGCCTTCGTCGGTATCGTTGGCGGCGGCGCGGTTGGGTTGGCCGTTGCAGGAGGTGGTGACGTTATCCGTGGTGGCCCGGCCGCTGGCGGCGCTGAATGCGCACCTGGCCAGTGGGGTGCGGCTGTTGGTGTTGAGCAATGATGGCCGCAGCCCGGCGTTGATTGCTTCGCTGCTAAGCGAATCCGGGTTCGGTGCTAGCCGTTTGTCTGTGTTTGAACACTTGGGCGGCGCGGATGAGCAGCGCATCGACGGGTTGGCGCACTCGTGGGAACACACCTCGGTCGCCGATTTGAACCTCGTCGCCATCGACTGCCTGGCCGACGCCCATACTGCGCGCCTGTCGCGTCTTGCAGGTTTGCCGGACTCAGCCTTTAAGCACGACGGTCAACTGACCAAACGCGATGTGCGCGCCATGACCCTTGCCCGCCTCGCCCCGATGCCCGGCGAACTGCTGTGGGATGTGGGTGCGGGCAGCGGCTCCATTGGGATTGAATGGATGCGCACGCATCCCAGTTGTCGCGCGCTGGCGATTGAAGCCGATGAAGGCCGCCAAGGCCTGATCGAACACAACCGCGAGGCCCTTGGCGTGCCCGGCCTGCAACTGATTCGCGGCAAGGCCCCCGCTGCATTGCTTGGCCTGGAAGCACCGGACGCCATCTTCATCGGCGGCGGCGTGACCCGCGAAGGCGTGCTCGACACCTGCTGGCAACACCTGCGCCCTGGCGGGCGGTTGGTCGCCAACGCCGTGACCCTGCAAAGCGAAATGACCTTGATGAACTGGCGCGCGCAGCATGGCGGCGAGTTGACCCGCGTCCATGTCGCTCAGGCGCAGCCGTTGGGGGAGTTTGATACATGGCGCCAGGCGTTGCCGATTACCTTGCTGGAAGTGGTCAAGCCGCTATGAAACGCATCCTGCTGTTGGGCGGCGTGACTGAAGCGCTGGCCATCGCTCGTACATTGGGCCCGGAACATATCTATAGCCTGGCCGGGGTTGGGCGCGTGCCCACCGACCTGACCTGCCAGGTGCGGGTCGGCGGTTATGGTGGGGCTGAGGGGTTGGCGCGGTTTGTACGGAATGAGGGGATTAGTCTGATTCTCGACGCGACCCATCCGTATGCCGCGCAGATCAGCCGCAATGCCGCCGAGGCTGCAAGCGCTTGCGGCGTGCCCTGCTGGGCATTGCGCCGACCGGCGTGGCAGCCGCAGGCGGGGGATGACTGGCGTGAGGTCAGTGATTGGGCGTCGTTGATTGAAGCGTTGAAGCCGTTCAAACGCCCGCTATTCACCTTGGGCCGCGAGCCGTTGCAGCATCTGGATGAAATCCCGCCGGAGCAGTTCTGGACGCTGCGCGCGCTGGATGTGTATCCGGGGAATGCGCGGTGTGAAGTGATTGGCGCGCGGGGGCCGTTTTTGATCGAGGATGAGCGCGCGTTGTTCGCACGGCGCGGGATTGATGTGCTGATCAGCAAGAACAGTGGTAGCACCGCGACGGAGCCGAAGCTGGAAGTGGCAAGGGAGCTTGGAGTGCCGGTGTTGGTGTTGAAGCGGCCGGTGTTGGCAGCAGTGGATCGAGAATTCACTACTGTGCCTGCGGTTCTACAGGCAATCACCACTCTCTAAACACCATCGATTCTATGTGGGAGGGGGCTTGCCCCCGATAGCGGTAGATCACTCACAGATGTATAGACTGACACACCGTAATCGGGGGCAAGCCCCCTCCCACCTTTAGAACTGCATCATCACGCAGCGTTTTTCGTTTGCCCGACACCATCATGCACACGATCAGCCAGCAGCAGCGCCAGCTCAATCAACTGCGCAACGCCGAGCAATTCCTCTCGTTTCGAGCCTTCCAGGTCAAACGCAAGATCACAGCTCAGCGCATTGGCCGAGGCGAGGGTTTCGCTGAGGTTGACCAGCAGGTCTTCGGTGCTGAAGCCGTCGGCTACGGTGAAGAGCCGGACGGGGGGATTTGGGGTGGGTTTGATCATTGTGAAGCTCCTTAATCTAAGTGGAGCTGCCACTCATCGCCGCGACGCGATAGGGGTGGCAGCTGTACGCAGGTTCGCGGACCGGAGATCAAGGAAGCCGGCATACCCGAAGGTATCCCGCGCACAGCCACCATAGCGCCGCACAGTAGACGATAAAAAAGCGTCAACTGAAAGGAGGCAATGCTTGATCCGTTCGGGCCGCGACGCCCGACCGCTGAGTTTGCTGCGGTGTACGGAGACTAGAGATTGAGTGTCCTAGGGACAACCTTAAAGGCCTGTCGGATATTTCTGCTTGCCCCTATTCATTGCCGAACACCGGCCAAATGTGGGAGGGGGTTGCCCCCGATAGCGTCAGCCCAGTCAACAAATCAGTGGCTGACCCACCGCCATCGGAGGCAAGCCCCCTCCCACATTTGAACTGTGCAGCGTTGAAGATCGGCATCCACTCGATTACCCGTCTATCCTCAAACCAGTCACTGCGACACCAAACCACACCCACCCTTTTTACTTATCCCCCCCGATCAGGCTAAATACCCTCCTGATCGTTTAACCCTACGGATTGTCCGCCATGGCCCGTCAACGCTTTGCAATCGCCTGGATCGCCTGCCTAGCAGTGCTGTTCAACGCCTTTGCCATGCCAATGGCCAGTGCGATGCAGCAGGCGGATGACCCGGTCAAACAATTGCTGTGGGGCAGTTTCTGCTCGTCCAATGGCGCGAGCCTTAAGACGATTGCCCTGGGCACGGTGGAAATCCCGGCGCCGCAGCAGGACGATCACTCCACCATGCAGCATTGCTGGTGTTGCTCCGGCTCGGCGCCGTTGGTGGCGTTACCGGGGTATGTGCCGCAGTTGTATGTCACGCGCTTCGACGCCGTGCAGAGCTTGCCGCCGCCCCAACTGCAAACGCCCACACCGCGCCAGCAATGGCCAAGCCTTAACCCCCGCGCCTCTCCAACGGCCTGATTTCTTCGCAAGTGAACTGCGTTTAGAACCGTTCTGGAGAACTGCCATGCTCAAATCTTCCCTGCTTCTGGCTGCGTTGTTGCTGCCGGTGTTCAGTGCTGCCAATGCCGAGGACTACAAGGCCGGCGAACTGGAGATCCGTGAACCCTGGTCCCAGGAGTTGCCGCCCAATGCGCCGACTGTCGCGGCCTATTTTGTCATCCATAACACCGGTGAAAGCCCGGACCGCCTGCTCAGCGTCGAGACGCCCGTGGCGGACAAGGCCGAGCTGCATGAGCATGTCATGCAGGGCGACTTGATGAAGATGCAACAAGTGCCGAGCGTGGCGGTACCGGCCAAGGGTGATTTGACCTTCGCGCCCATGGCGTATCACGTGATGCTGCTCGGTCTCAAAGACCGCAGCCTGTTGGCCGACGGCAAGCAATTCCCACTGACCCTGACCTTCGAAAAAGCCGGCAAGGTCGAGGTGGAAGTGTCGGTGCAGAAAGTGCCGCCCATGGCTGGCCACGAGCACAAACACCCTCAATAGACTGACACTCGATGGGCGCCCCTCGCGCCAGGTTATCCCCACACTCCCGCCTGAAACGCGGCAGTTGGATCAGCCTGTTCGCCATGCTAATGATCTTTATCGGTCCGCTGATTTCCCAAGCGATGCCGATGGACCATCACGCCGGTATGTCGATGGACATGCCGATGGAGCACGGCGAAGCCCATCACAAGAAAGCCCCTGACGAACACCACGCCCTCTGGTCCAAGTGCGGCTATTGCGACCTGCTTTACAGTTGCCCCGCCCTGCCCGGTGGCATTTCCACCTTTACCCTGAGCAGCCCGCCACCGGCCAATGCCCTCACCCCCGCCACGCGCCTGGGTCATGCCCGGCAGAGCATCTTCCCCGGCGCCCGTAGCCGCGCGCCGCCCATCGCCTCGTAAGCCCTTCACACCGTTACTTCACCCCGGCCGACTTTAGACAGACAGCCGCAGGCTGCTGGCCGTGTTGTTTACGATTGATTGATGGAATTTGTCATGTCCAGGTTTTCTGCTGACACCCGTTTGGGATGTCCCCCCGTGCTCGCTGCCTTATGCGGCGCATTACTGGCTCCCCAGGTTCACGCTGACGAGCATGAACTGAGCCCCACCGTGATCACCGCGATCGCCCCCAGCTCGCCACTGACCGTGATCACCAACCCCAAGGACCCACGCCAGCCGGTGCCCGCGAGCGATGGCGGCGACTACCTCAAGACCATCCCCGGCTTCGCTCTGGTGCGTAATGGCGGCACCAATGGCGACCCGGTACTGCGCGGTATGTTTGGCTCACGCCTGAATATCCTCACCAACGGCAGCATGATGCTCGGCGCCTGTCCCGGCCGCATGGACGCACCCACCTCGTACATCTCGCCGGAAACCTACGACAAGCTCACCGTGATCAAAGGCCCGCAAACCGTACTCTGGGGCCCCGGCGCCTCCGCCGGCACCGTGTTGTTCGAGCGCGAGCCGGAGCAATTCGGCGAGTTGGGCACGCGCCTCAATGCCAGTGTGCTGGCCGGTTCCAACGGACGCTTCGACAAGGTCATCGATGCCGCTGCCGGTGGGCCGCTGGGCTATGTACGAGTAATCGGCAACCAGGCCCATGCCGATGACTACAAGGACGGCAACAACGACACCGTCGCCTCGCGCTACGACAAGTGGAACGGTGATGTGGCGGTCGGCTTCACGCCCGATGCCGACACCCTGCTGGAACTCACCGCTGGCCGTGGCGATGGCGAAGCACGCTACGCCGGGCGTGGCATGGACGGCTCGCAGTTCCTGCGTGAAAGCCTGGGGCTGCGCTTCGAAAAATCCAACATCGGCGACGTGCTGGACAAGGTCGAAGCCCAGGTCTACTACAACTACGCCGACCATGTGATGGACAACTACAGCCTGCGCACACCGTCGGGCACCGGGATGATGGCCGGGCCGATGGCCTCTAACGTCGACCGGCGCACCCTCGGCGCGCGGATCAAGGCCACCTGGCGCTGGGCCGATGTGCAGTTGATCAGCGGCCTGGACGCGCAGACCAATGAACACCGCCAGCGCAGCAGCATGGGCATCGACACCTACAAGGACTTGCCCAAGGTCAAGGACGCCAACTTCCACAACTACGGCGTGTTCGGCGAACTCACGTGGTACGCCGCCGACCGTGACCGCTTGATCACGGGCGCACGCCTGGATCGCGCCTCGGCCAAGGACTTCCGGCAAACCACCGGTTCCGGCATGAGCGCCCGCACCAACCCGACTGCCGACGACACCCGAGCCGATACCCTGCCGTCCGGCTTCATGCGTTATGAACACGACCTGGCCGACAGCCCCACCACTCTCTACGCGGGCTTGGGCCACTCGGAGCGTTTCCCGGATTATTGGGAGCTGTTTTCCCCCAACACCGGCGCGGTCGGTTCGGTAAATGCCTTCGACGGCGTGAAGCCGGAGAAGACCACCCAATTCGACTTCGGCGCGCAATACAAAGCCGAGGCGCTTGAAGCCTGGGCCTCGGGCTACATCGGCCGGGTGCAGGACTTCATCCTGTTCGACTACAGGCCAGGGATGATGGGCACCACTTCCCAGGCGCGCAACGTCGACGCACGCATCATGGGTGGCGAACTGGGCACAGCGTACAAACTGACGCGCAATTGGAAGGCCGACGCCACCCTCGCCTACGCCTGGGGCAAGAACAGCAGCGACGGCAAGGCGCTGCCGCAAATGCCGCCGCTGGACGCACGCCTTGGCCTCACCTACAGCGAAGACGACTGGAGTGCCGGCGCGTTATGGCGCGTGGTCGCGGCGCAAAATCGCATCGATCAGAACAAGGGCAACGTGGTCGGCAAGGACTTTGACAAGAGCGGCGGCTTTGGCGTGTTCTCGCTGAACGCGGCGTACCGCCTCAATAAACATTTCAAGGTCAGCACTGGCGTCGACAACCTGTTCGGCAAGGCCTACGCCGAGCACCTGAACCTGGCCGGCAACGCCGGGTTCGGCTACCCGGCCAGTGACCCGCAGGCCATCAAGGAGCCAGGCCGAACGCTCTGGACCAAAGTCGACATGAGCTTCTAAGAGCATCGGGGGCAAGCCCCCTCCCACATTTGAAGGTGTTCACAAAATCAAAAGTGTGGGAGGGGGCTTGCCCCCGATGACGGCCGACCAGACACAAAAAACTCAAAGCCTTGCGGAGCCCCCGATGAGCATTCAAAAAATATCCTTCTACAACCTGGCCTGGCGCTGGCATTTCTATGCCGGCCTCTTCGTCGCCCCTTTCATGGTGCTGCTGGCCCTGACCGGCATCATCTACCTGTTCAAACCTCAGCTCGACCCGCTGATGTACGGCGACCTGCTCAAGGTCCAAACCGCCGAACACGCCCTGAGCGCCGACGAACAACTGCAACGCGCCCAGGCCGCCTACCCCAACGGCGTGATCAGCAAGTACCTGCCGCCGGCCGACGCCACCCGCAGCGCACAATTCGTGATGCACAACGGCGGCCGCGAAGTGACGGTGTTCATCGACCCGTATCGCGGCACCGTACTCGGTGAGCAGGACGCCAAATACAACCTGCAAGCCATCGCCCGCGCGCTGCATGGGGAGCTGATGATCGGCACCGTCGGCGATCGCCTGGTGGAACTCGCCGCCGGTTGGGGCGTGATGCTGGTGGTGTCGGGCCTGTACCTGTGGTGGCCGCGCGGCAAGTCCTCGGCGGGTGTGCTGTGGCCAAGGTTCAGCAGTCGCGGCCGGGTGTTCTGGCGCGACATGCACGCGGTCACGGGCTTCTGGGGCGCGTCGCTGCTGCTGGTGATGCTGCTCAGCGGCATGACCTGGACCGGCTTCTGGGGCAAGCAATACGCCGACCTGTGGAACAGGTTCCCGGCGGCCATGTGGAACAACGTACCGCAGTCCGACCAGCAGGCGCGAGTGCTCAATACCGCAACGCAACAGACCGTGCCCTGGGCCCTGGAAAACACGCCGATGCCGATGTCCGGCGACCATGCCGAACACATGAACCACGGCGCGATGCACTCAGCGCCGGCCGCGCCCACCTTGCGCCTGCAACAGGTGGTCGACCTGGCGACCGCGCGCAAGGTCGAGCCCGGCTACAGCATCACCTTCCCGACCACGGCCGAGGGCGTGTTCACCGTTGCGGTGTTTGCCAACGATCCACGCAACGACGCCACCCTGCATGTGGACCAGTACACCGGCAAGGTCCTGGCCGATGTGCGCTGGGCGCACTACAACACCGTCGCCCGCGCCACCGAGACCGGCGTGATGCTGCACGAAGGCAAGATGTTCGGCTGGGTCAATCAACTGATCGTGCTGCTGATCTGCCTGATGATTCTGCTCAGTGCGGTCAGTGGCGTGGTGATCTGGTGGAAGCGCCGGCCAACGGGCGGCCTGGGCGTTCCGCCGTTGCGGCATGACCTGCCGAAGTGGAAAACCGCGATGGTGATCATGCTCGCCCTCGCGATCATTTTCCCGCTGGTGGGGGCCTCTCTGATCCTCGTGTGGGCGCTGGATTGCCTGGTGCTGTCACGCTTTTTTGGCCAACGTGAATCTGCCTCAGGTTCGGCATGAAACAGGCGAGATGCCCGGTACAGAGCCCTTCTGTAGCCTTGCGCGGACTTTTGTCTCGCAGCGAATAAGTGTTAACTTATAACACTTTCTGCGTTATCGTTGCTCGCCGCGCCCTGCGGCGAGTACCCCTCCAAGAAGACTGACCGACCGATGAACAAGTACCTCGCGTCCAGCCTGTGCCTGCTCGCCCTGCATAACAGCGCCCAGGCCCTGACCTTGCCCGCCAGCCCTGTCACCGCCACCGCCGTGGACGACGAACACGTCGACCTCAACACCCCGACCACCGCCGGTTCGCGCTTGAATCTCACGGCCTTGCAAACCCCCGGCAGTGTCGAGAGCCAGACCGGCGCGCAGATCCGCGCACGCGGCGATGCCAGTGTGCAGGACGCAATCTCCCGCGCCACCGGTATCAGCCGTACCGGCACGCCGGGCGATGGCGGCACGTCGTTGTCAGCCCGTGGTTTCACAGGCCAGGGCTCGGTGATGCAGTTGTACGACGGCAACCGCATGTACATGGGCATGGGCACGTCGACCTTCCCGGTAGACACCTGGTCGGTGGAACGCGTTGATGTGCTGCGCGGCCCGGCCTCGGTGCTGTACGGCGAAGGCGCTACGGGTGCGGTGATCAATACCGTGCCGAAAAAGCCGTTTGAAGGCGAGATCGAAAACCACCTCCGCCTGGGCTATGGCTCTTACGACCGCCAGCAACAAGCCCTGGACAGCGGCGGTTCGCTGACCGACACGCTGAGCTATCGCCTGAACCTCAATCGCCTGCGCAGCAATGGTTTCATCGACCGTGGCGACGCCAGCAGCGACTTCGTCAGTGGCGCCCTGCGCTGGCAGGCGGCGGACAACTTGAGCGTCACCCTGGCCAGCGACTACGGCGACCAGCGTCCGCAAAACTACTTCGGCACGCCACTGATCAACGGCCAGTTGCACAAGGGTCTGCGCGACAAAAACTACAACGTCAGCAACGACACCCAGCACTACAACGACCAGTGGACGCGCCTGACCAGCGAGTGGCAGATCAACGACAGCGTCAGCGCCACCAACGAATTGTTTTACCTGAAAAACCAGCGCCGCTGGCAGAACGCCGAGAACTACAACTTCACCAACGGCCAGCTCACTCGCAGCGGTAATTTCGGCATCAAGCACAATCAGGAACAGGTGGGCGACCGTCAGACCTTCACCTTCAAACACACGCTGTTCGGCCTCGACAGCGAGACCGTGACCGGTGTGGAATACAACCGCATCCGCTTCCGCCTGGCCAGTAACTCGCCGTTCAACGACGTGCTGGCGAGTGGTCAGCCTATCGATATCAATCACCCGGCACCCGCCGCGTTCGACAGCCAGAACGCGTTCAAGCCACTGTTCGCCACCACCACTAAAACCGTCGCCGGCTTCGCGGAAAACCGTTTGCAACTCACCGACTCACTGTCGCTGATCACCGGCATCCGTCGTGACTACGCCCATGTGGACCGCGATGATCTGCGCGACGGCAGCCAGAGCGACAAAACCCTCACCGGCAACAACTGGAAGGCCGGCCTGGTCTACGCGATCACGCCCGATACCTCGGTATACGGCCAGTACGCCACCAGCACCGACGGTGTTGGCGGCCTGATTTCCCTGAGCCCAGGCCAGCAGCAGTTCGACCTGTCCACCGCCAAGCAGACCGAGGTCGGCATCAAGCAGGCCTTCTGGGACCAGCGCGGCGAATGGACGTTGGCGGCGTATCACATCGTCAAGAAGAAACTGCTCACCGACGTGCCGGGCAACCCGGACCTCAAGCAGCAAGTCGGCCAACAATCATCACGTGGCCTGGAAGCCAGCCTCGACCTGCAACTGCCACACGCCTGGCAACTGCAAGCCAACGCGGCCATCGTCCATGCGCAGTACGACGACTTCAAACAGGGCGTCGGCGGCGTGCAAGTGTCCCGCGACGGCAACCGCCCGGTGGACGTACCGCGCCGCACCGCCAACCTGTGGCTGAGCAAGGCCGTGACCGAGGACATCCGCGCGGGTGCCGGCGTGCGTTATGTCGACGCGCGTTACGCCGACATGGCCAACCAGAACGAGCTGCCGAGCTACACCGTGGTCGACGCCAGCGTGTCGTGGAACGCTATGCGCAACACCACCCTGGGCCTGCAGCTGAACAACCTGTTCGACCGCACCTACGCCGTCAGCCAGTACAACGACGGCCAACAATGGATCCTCGGTGAGCCGCGCGCCCTCTTCGTCACAGCGGACTACACCTTCTAAATGACCAAAACACCGTTCCACTGTGGTGGACTTGAGAGCATTGATGACTTCACTCACCCTCACCGGCCTCAACTGGTCACCTGCCGGCCACTGCCATCACCAGTTCCACCTGCGTGACGCCAGCCTGCAGGTCGGCGCAGGGGAGTTTGTCGGGCTGATCGGGCCCAATGGCAGCGGCAAGACCAGCCTGTTGCGCTGCGCCTATCGGTTCAGCAAGCCGGCGCAGGGTGACGTATGGCTTGCGCACCAGAACGTGTGGAAGCAGAGCGCCAAATGGTGTGCGCAGCGAATCGCGGTGGTCTTGCAGGAATTCCCCGACGCCTTCGGCCTGCGGGTGGATGAGGTGGTCGCCATGGGCCGCACGCCCCACAAAGGCCTGTTCGATGGTGACACGCTGCACGACCAGAAGATGATTCAGCAGACCCTGGAATCGGTCGGCATGCAGGGCTTTGAGGACCACGCGTTCGCCACCCTCTCCGGCGGTGAAAAACAACGCGTCATTCTGGCTCGCGCGCTGGCCCAGCAACCGCAACTGCTGATCCTCGACGAGCCCACCAACCACCTCGACCCGCGCTATCAACTGGAGCTGCTGCGATTGGTCAAACGCCTGAACATCGGCACTCTGGCCAGCATCCACGACCTCAACCTGGCGGCTGCATTCTGTGATCGCCTGTACGTGATCAACCACGGGCGCATCGTCGCCAGCGGCACCCCGCATCAGGTGCTCACCGCCGCCTTGCTGCGCGACGTGTTTGGCGTCGAAGCACTGATCGACACCCACCCCTTGTCCGACTACCCCCGAATCACCTGGATAACCCCACCATGATCCTGCGCGCTCTGCTTGCCGTTACCTTGCTGTTCAGCGCCGCCGAGGCGTTCGCCGAAGCGACCCACTACCCCGTCACCATCAAGAGCTGTAACCGTGACGTGACCTTCCAGGAAGCCCCGAAACACGCGGTCAGCCACGACATCAACATGACCCAGATGATGCTTGCCCTGGGCCTCAAGTCGCACATGGCCGGTTACAGCGGGGTCTCCGGCTGGAAGTCGGTGACCCCGGAAATGGCGCACCTGCTCGATGGTTTGCCAGAGCTGGCGAGCAAGTACCCATCGGTGGAAACCCTGCTCAATGCCAACGTGGACTTTTTCTTCGCCGGTTGGGACTACGGCATGCGAGTAGGCGGCGACCTGACGCCGAACACCCTGCAACCGCTGGGCATCAACGTGTATGAGTTGACCGAGTCGTGCGCCTTTGTGATGAAGCGCCCGGCCGCCACCCTGGACGACACCTATAACGACCTGCGCAACCTGGGCAAAATCTTCGATGTGCAGGACCGCGCCACTGCCTTGATCGCGCAGATGCAGGCACAGGTCGCCGACGTGCAAAAGGACCTGCCGGCCGATAAGCCTCGGGTGTTCCTTTACGACAGCGGTGAAGACCGCGCCATGACGTCCGGCCGTCTGGGCATGCCCCAGGCGCTGATCGAAGCAGCCGGCGGGCGCAACATCCTCGATGACGTCGACGCCAGCTGGACCCGCATCAACTGGGAGACCGTGGTGGAGCGCAACCCGCAAGTGATCGTGATCGTCGACTACAGCGAAATCACCGCCGAACAGAAACAGCAATTCCTGCTGAACAACCCGGCCTTGCAAGCCGTGGACGCGATCCGGAACCAGCGCTTTATCGTCATCCCTTACGTGCAGGCCACGCCGGGCATCGACAACGTGCTGGCCGTTGAAACCCTGGCCAAGGGGTTCCACGGCGAATGATCACGCGTCGCTACGCCCTGCTGCTCGTCGCCCTTGGCACAGTGTTGCTGGTTTCTTGCGTGATCTCGCTGGGCTTCGGCCCGGCGCGGGTGCCGGTGGAGGTGGTGGGGCGAATCCTGCTGTACAAGACCTTTGGCATCGGCGAGGCAACCTGGTCGGCCGGGCAGGAACCTATCGTGTGGCTGATCCGCGTGCCGCGCCTGTTGCTGGGTGTCTTGGTCGGCGCTGGGTTGGCCTTGATCGGCGCGGTGTTGCAGGCAGTCACACGCAACCCGCTGGCCGACCCGCACCTGCTCGGTGTCACTTCCGGCGCCACGTTGGGCGCCGTAATCGTGGTGTTGCATGTGGGTGAAGTCATCGGCCTGCTGACCCTGCCCATCGCTGCGTTTGTCGGTGCACTCGCGAGCATGCTGGTGGTGCTGGCGGTGGCCAGTCGCAACGGTCGGCTGGAGAGTGATCGCCTGCTGCTGTGCGGCGTGGCGGTGTCGTTTGTGATGATGGCCGCCGCCAATCTCTTGCTGTTCATGGGCGATCATCGCGCCGCGTCGGCGGTGATGTTCTGGATGCTCGGCGGGCTGGGCCTGGCGCGCTGGGAGTTGTTGGCCATCCCCGCCGCGAGCGTGCTGCTCGGACTGGTGCTGCTGCTCGGCATGGCCCGCCCGCTGAACGCGCTGATGGCCGGTGAACAGACGGCCGTGACCCTTGGCCTGAACGCACGCACCGTCCGCCTGAACGTCTTCCTGATTGCCTCATTGATGACCGGCGTATTGGTGTCCATCAGCGGCTCCATCGGTTTTGTCGGGCTGATGGTGCCGCACATTGCCCGCCGCCTGGTGGGCGCCGAGCACCGGCGCTTATTGCCGGTGTGCGCACTGCTGGGCAGCCTGTTCCTGGTGTGGGTGGATGTGGCCGCGCGCACCCTGATCGCCCCCGAGGATCTACCGATCGGCGTCGCCACGGCAGCGATTGGCGGGCTGTTCTTCATTGGCTTGATGCGCAAGCGTTGAGTCATACCGGTCACGCGTCACAGTTCATCCTTGTCGCGGCCATACAGCGTGTCATCGGTATCCGGCAGCGATTGCACACCGTTGTGGGGCCAGTCAGGCCCCAACACGCCACGGCGGGTCCAGAAGTCATCGGTTTCCAATACCGACAGGTTACCCACACGCCTCATTCGCTCCACCAGCACACTGGGATCAGGGGCCAGGCCAGGGCCGAGCAGCGCACTCTCCTCCTGCGTATGGCCAGGGACATACTTGAGTAATGCGCCCTCGCGACAGACCAGGTAGCAGCTCTCGGCCACCGGCAGGTTGGTTCTTACAATCGACACATAACGCCGCCAGTCATCCAGCGACGCGAAGCGCTTGAGCAAACGCAGGTCCTTCGCCTCCAGGCTGGTGGTTGAAGGGATGACTTTATAAAACGCCTGGATCGCGGCAATGTTGTAAAAGTACAGGGCGTAGGCATTTGTCAGGTTGAGTCCAAAGCCGGCGAGACGAAACAAACGCGCCAGGCTCCCCGGAAACGGCAGCGACCGATCCTCCACCGGCTCCAGTGCCACAAAGCCGGACTCATCCGGCGGCACCAGCACCGCCCCCAGGTACTCGATGCCATTGAAGCGCCCCACACGCTTTTGCGCAGAGCGGGCGGCGTCATCGGCATAGAAATACAACGCATCGCAAAACAGATGAGCGTACGGCCCGCTGTCCGAGTGGCCCGTCACGACTTTAGGTGACCAGTCCAGCCCCACCTTCCCGACACTGGCCCATATCGGGCTGCGCACCCAAACCTGCATGTCCCCCCGTGCCGCAAGACTGCGGACATAATCCTGCATCTTCAGCGAACCATCGAGCAGGCTCGCGCGAAGGCGCGGCGCCTGGTTGAGCATCTCGAACAACAACGCACTGCGCTCAAAGTCATACTGCAGCAGCGCACCGTCGGCGCACATCAAGTACAGCGTCAGCACCCGGCCATTGCCAAAGCGTTTTGCAGCGCTGAGTGCGTTGACCACCTCCTGCGGCCAAAAAAAGTGCTTGGCCATTTCACCCTCAAGACTGGACGCCTGGACGGTCGGCGCCTGCAAATACAGGCCATCCCACACGTAGCCTTGAGGTAACTGGCCAGCAACCCATACTTGCTCAAGCTTGACGAAGCTCTCACGGGCCAACGGCGCAGTCGCCATATAGCGCTGCTTTTTGGCTGATTTGAGCACGTAGCCAAAGGTCAGTTGCGCTGGCGTGGTCGACCCCAACTGCAGGGCGCGTACCGCATCGATGGCCCGGGTATACAACGGGCTGCACGGTGGGTCGGCCAATGCCTGGCGGATCTCCCGCGCCGGCGGTTGCTCAACATTCCAGACGAACGTGTCTACCAGTAACCTCGCCGGCCCCCACAGCACGCTGCCACTGATCACCCGCAGGTCACCGGCCTTGGCGACCTCGGTCACAAACTCCGTAGGCAGCAGCGTCCCCTGGCGTATTTGCTGTTCGACAAGGTTGTCGGCGTAATCGCCCCTGACCGCATTCAGCGGAGCCAGGCGACTTCTAAGAGCGGCCTCTTCGGCGGAGTCCGTGCGCTGATAGCTGAGAATCGAGCCATCCGGGCCGAACAGGTATTCGCGCTTGACCTGCGTTTCATGCAGCAACAGATACGCCAACACCGCGCTGGGCAGCATGCTTTTGTAAACGGCTTTTTGTGCTGCGGCCAACAAAAGCTCCACCTCCACGTCCAACCGCGAGCGATAGCGCGCGACGATAGAAGCGCCGCCTGGATACAACCCCTGCGAAATGGCTTCGTCCGGGTAAATCCAGTTCCGGGCAAACCCTTGGGGAGGCACTGCCAGTGGGTCGGTCGCGGTAAAAGCGCCATTGGCGAGGCGTAATACCACCCCACCGTAAGCCCGCTGCCGAACCGTGCCCACCAACGCCTGCGCATGGCGCGCAGCATCATCGGCACTCGCAAAGGTGGGGCCAAGGCGGCGACGTGTCATGGCCGAGTAACCGTTCCAATCCGGGGAAACCAGGCCTTCCTTGTCCCAATACTGGCTGGTCCGCAGGACCGTCAGCTGACCCCGCTTGGCCGTCTCCCTGACGAACTCCACGGGTGTCTTTGCACCGGAGTTCAATTGCGCAATGGTGTCCTCGAGGTTTCGCTCCAGCGGGCCCCCACCGCCCAACTGAAACGGCAACGACACATACCGCAGCAATGCGCCTTCGTCGGTCGAGAAATAAATCGGCAGGTACTGCCCGTCGTTGTATTTCTCCCCCCGACGCTTGGCGTCATAAAGCGCGGCGTACAGCTCGCCAGGCTGCACAAAATAGCGGGCAAGCCATGAGTCAGCGGCCCCCAGTCCTGTGGGCTGCCATTGTTGGGAACGAAAGAGTGCATGCAGCACAAACCCCTCGGGAAAGCGGAAGTCGCCGGGCTTTCCGGAGGAGGCAAAGACACTGTTGAGGTTGAAAAGCGCGTAGCGGGCACTCACGCCAACCACCTGCGAGGCGACGAACTCGTCGCTTTTCGGGTGCCTGAGAATGAAGCTAAAACAGGATTGATGGGCAAGACTACGGCCATGAACCCGGGCATGCAGGTTGCGGGCAGCCTCATCGGCACTGCCAAAGAGCGCCCCGAACGTGGCGTAATCCGGCGCACCCGACCTGGGGGCGTAGCTGAAATTGGGTGTCCAGTCGCTGTAGACCACCGAGCGTGGCCCCCACAACGCATTGCCTTCAATGACCTTGAAATCACCCGCCTCGGCCAGGCGGGTGACCCACTGAGTGGGCGTGATGAGGCCGCTGCTCAGGTGCTGGCGGATTCGGCTGCCGCCAGCCTGTGGCGCCACGTTCGCCAGGAGCACCTGTTCGTGGGACGACGAGTTCGGGGTGTAAGACAGTAAACACCCCTGAGAGCCCGACAGGAACGCCACGCGCTTGTGCCGGATGACCTCACGGATTTCATCATCGGCAAACGCCTGCATGTTGATCATTGCATCATCCCGCGTCCAACCACGCTGCTCGACCCAGGCCGGGTCAACCATGGACAAGGCCGGATGAGAACCATAACGACCGTGTAACTGATAGAGCTCCGGCGGGATCAAAGGGCCCTTGCCCCCTGCCGGGAAAAACAACGGTTTGTCGAAGGGGTTTGCGTCGCTTTCAAGCGGTTCGGTAATGACAAATCGGCCGTCCTCTCCCTTGAGCACATAGCCGCCGTAATAGCGATCGCGTCGATGGCCGATCTGCTCGTGGGCATGCACCGCCGCGTCGAAGGCCGACAAAAAGGATCGACTGAGCGTCACCTCATAAAACGAGGTCAACAGCGTCGAACGGTCATCCACTAGACCTTCATAGCGCCACAGTTCGCCGGGCTGCACCACCGACAGGTCACCGGCGGCCAGCACCCGACGCACGTACTCACGCGGCCTAAGGGTCCCCGCCAGGAGCGCTGCCTGAGCGCCGTTGTCGTTGAGCACACCATCACTTTGCACCAGCGCCAGGCGGGTGTGTTCAGCGAGACCCGGCAGTTTGAACCGCAACAGAGCACCGTCCTCAGCCTTCATGTACAGCGCAAGGCCGCGGGCTTTGTCTTGAATACCCGCGGTCAGGCGCGATTGGGTGATGGCCGCGACCATTTCCGCAGGCGTGAAAAAGTGCGCGTATAACCAAGGCTCTCTTTTGGGAAACGCGGTTTCATCCGGCCTGGAGGTGTAATAAATCGCCTCGAGCCGCAATTGCGAAGGCAACCTCGGCTTGCCGTCCGGGCGCTTGGGGAACAGGCCTTCGATCGCGAACAGCGGCTGACCCGTTGCCTGCGGATAGGTGGCGACATAACCCTCACTCTGGGTGTGCTTGAGCACAACCCCCATTGTGCGAGCGGGCACTGCTGTCGGCGCATTCGCCAGGGCACTCAGAACAGCCAGTTCAGCACGGCCAAACACCTGAGTGAAGGCGGGTTGCTCCCGAACGGTGCCTGGCAGCGCGACCGGCTTGCCGACTTTCCAGGCCCGCGTGACCTTGCCACGCACCCCCCCCCACTCGGCAATGGGCTCGATCACGCGCAACTCTCCAGCCTCGGCGAGCAGCCAGATCAGATGTTCGAAAACGCTGGACTGTTCAATCGGCAGTTTGCCGGTCCATTGCTGGTAAAGGGTCTGTTCCTGGGTCGAGTCACTGCTCACATACTTGAGCAAACTGCCGTTCGGCCCAGACAGGTAATGCGCGCGTGCCGTCTTTCGGTGTTCGACGATAAACCTCATGTCGGGAATGGAAAAAAGGCTCTGGAAAATCACTACCTGTGAGCCTGTCATCCCAGGGTTCTGCCGCGCGACCTCATCGGGCGCCAGCGGATGGGAGTGGTAATAGGCCTCGCCCATATAGCCTTCGGGCAGCACGAAATCGCCATTCTTATCGGTGGGCAATATCAAGGTGTGATCGAACATGACGTGTTGGTCCGGCACCGGCTCGGTGGCGTAGAACCGACCACCGCGTTTGAAAATCGCCCCACCGTACTCGCGGTCACGGCTGTGGCGAGCAATGCGCTCATGTGCCCAGCGGGCGGCATCATCAGGCGTGAAAAAGGGCGGGCTCAGAGGGGGAAGTTCCGCACGGGAGGCGGGCGGATTTACCGGAGTATTTTCCATGGGCATTCACTGGCAATAGGGATAAAAGTACGGGCCATCCTGGCCCATGCCCACCCGCCCATTGCGTTGCATAGCTACCTCGCCCTGTTTCGGGGCTGCGGCTGCACTCACGCATCAATCCGGCGCCAACCTGGTGCACGCCTGCGCATGACTGAGCCATCCCGCCTCGTGGCGACACGCCCTCAGCCCTCTCGGCACAGCCTTTGCAATCGCTTGCTCAGCAGCTGTTTCTGCCCTCATAAAAACATTGAGTTTCTGGAGATCGCACCATGAAGCGTCGCAGTCTGATCAAGGCTTTCACCCTGTCCGCCTCCATTGTCGCCATGGGCCTGACCTGGACCGTGCAAGCCGCCGAGACCATCAAGGTCGGCATCCTGCATTCGCTGTCCGGGACCATGGCAATCTCCGAAACGTCGCTTAAAGACATGGCGTTGATGACCATCGACGAGATCAATGCCAAGGGCGGGGTGAACGGCAAGATGCTTGAGCCGGTGGTGGTGGACCCCGCGTCCAACTGGCCCCTGTTCGCCGAGAAAGGCCGGCAATTGCTGACCCAGGACAAAGTCGCCGTGGTGTTCGGCTGCTGGACGTCGGTGTCACGTAAATCGGTGCTGCCGGTGTTCGAGGAGCTCAACGGCCTGCTGTTCTACCCCGTGCAGTACGAAGGCGAAGAGATGTCGCCGAACGTGTTCTATACCGGTGCGGCGCCGAACCAGCAGGCGATTCCCGCAGTGGAGTACCTGATGAGCGAAGAAGGCGGCAGCGCCAAACGCTTCTTCCTGCTCGGCACCGACTATGTGTACCCGCGCACCACCAACAAGATCCTGCGTGCGTTCCTGCATTCCAAAGGCGTGGCGGACAAAGATATCGAAGAGGTCTACACCCCATTCGGCCATGCCGATTACCAGACCATCGTTGCCAACATCAAGAAGTTCTCTGCCGGCGGCAAGACTGCGGTGATTTCCACCGTGAACGGCGACTCCAACGTGCCGTTCTATAAAGAACTGGCCAACCAGGGATTGAAGGCTACCGACGTGCCGGTAGTGGCGTTCTCGGTGGGTGAAGAGGAACTGCGTGGCATCGATACCAAGCCACTGGTGGGCAACCTCGCGGCCTGGAACTACTTCCAGTCGGTGGAGAACCCGGTGAACACCAAATTCGTCGCCGACTGGAAAGCCTACGCCAAGAAACACAACCTGCCGGGCGCGGATAAAGCCGTGACCAACGACCCGATGGAAGCCACTTACGTCGGTATCCACATGTGGGCCCAGGCCGCCGAGAAAGCCAAGTCCACCGATGTCGACAAAGTGCGTGAAGCGCTGGCCGGCCAAACCTTCGCTGCGCCGTCGGGCTTCACCCTGACCATGGACAAGACCAACCATCACCTGCACAAGCCGGTGATGATCGGTGAGATCCAGGCGGATGGACAGTTCTCGGTGGTGTGGCAGACCCAGGAGCCGATCCGCGCGCAACCGTGGAGCCCGTACATCCCAGGCAATGACAAGAAGCCGGACTACGCCGTCAAGAGCAACTAAGCCCCAAGCGCCGATAAAAGTGTGGGAGGGGGCTTGCCCCCTCCTAGATAAAGCTTGTCCGCGCATGATCAGGACATTTGTTTATGCCCACTGCCCTCTACCGCTATTTCCTGGCCTTGCTGCTGTTGCTGCCCCTGGCCGCACACGCCAGCGACGCCGAAGACTTCCTGTCCGCCAACCCCAGCCAACAAGCCAAACTCCTCCAGGACTGGGCCGCCCAGCCCGACCCGGCACGCATCGAGTTGGTGGATGCCCTGCAACAAGGCCAGCTCACGCTCAACGGCGAAACCAAGACCGTGCGCCTGAACAACCGCCTGCGCGGCTTGATCGACAACGTGCAGGCCAGCCAACAACTGCTCGCGGCCGACCCGAAGGTGCGCCTGGCCGCTGCGCAAACCCTGCAAAAAAGCGCACAACCTGCGCAGTTGAAATTCCTCGACCAGCGCGTCGCCGCTGAAACGAATGAAGACGTGCACACCGCACTCAGCCTGGCCCTGGCCAATCTGCAATTGGTCGACAGCGACCCGGTGGTGCGCCTGGCCGCCGTGCGTTTGCTCGGCAGCACCGGCGACCCACTGGCCCGCACGCGTCTTGAAGCGCTGCTCGCGCCCGGCGTCGAAACCGATACCGCCGTGCACACCGCCGCCGAGACCAGCCTGGCCCAGGTCAAACGCAAATTGATGCTCGGCGAGATCCTCGGCCAGGCCTTCAGCGGCATGTCCCTGGGGTCGATCCTGTTGCTGGCGGCCCTCGGTCTGGCGATCACCTTCGGCCTGCTCGGCGTGATCAACATGGCCCACGGCGAGATGCTGATGCTCGGCGCGTATTCCACCTATGTGGTGCAGATGCTGATGCAGCGTTATGTGCCGGCCGCCATCGAGTTCTACCCGCTGATCGCACTGCCCGTGGCGTTTTTTGTCACCGCCGCCATCGGCATGGCCCTGGAACGCACGGTGATTCGCCACCTCTACGGCCGGCCGCTGGAAACCCTGCTGGCCACCTGGGGCATCAGCCTGATGCTGATCCAGCTGGTGCGCCTGGTGTTCGGTGCGCAGAACGTCGAAGTGTCCAACCCCGCCTGGCTGTCCGGTGGCATTCAAGTGCTGCCCAACCTCGTGCTGCCCTACAACCGTATTGTGATCATCGCCTTCGCGCTGTGCGTGGTGGTGCTGACTTGGTTGCTGCTGAACAAGACCCGCCTGGGCCTCAACGTGCGCGCGGTTACCCAGAACCGCAACATGGCCGCCTGCTGCGGCGTGCCCACCGGCCGCGTGGACATGCTCGCCTTCGGCCTCGGCTCCGGTATCGCCGGTTTAGGCGGCGTAGCACTGAGCCAGATCGGCAACGTCGGCCCGGACCTGGGCCAGAGCTACATCATCGACTCGTTCCTGGTGGTGGTGCTCGGCGG
>NZ_JBYVMD010000053.1:0-38574 GCF_058145955.1 Pseudomonas sp. A39 | reverse complement strand
GAAGGGAAAAATATGACGAAGTCGGAGTTGATCGAACGAATTGTCACCCATCAAGGGCTGCTCTCATCCAAGGATGTTGAGCTGGCTATCAAGACCATGCTCGAGCAAATGTCCCAGTGCCTGGCGACTGGTGATCGGATTGAGATCCGTGGGTTTGGCAGCTTCTCGCTGCACTATCGCGCGCCGCGGGTAGGGCGGAATCCCAAGACTGGGCAGTCGGTGAGTCTGGATGGGAAGTTTGTGCCTCATTTCAAGCCAGGGAAGGAGTTGCGGGATCGGGTGAACGAAGACGAAGAAGAAGGCGTCTGAGTCTATTTTGATCGGGAGAAAGTTATGCGTAGGGCCAAACGCGTTTTTGTAGTAATGGCTGCTTTGCTCGTCGCTCTTTTTGTGTTGGCCTTTGTGCTGGAAAACCAGCAGGGCACCTCATTGGCATTTTTTGGCTGGTCTACAGTCGAGCTTCCGATTTCGGTTTTTGTGACGCTTGCATTGATTCTCGGGATGCTTGTTAGCCCTGTGCTCGCGTTGTTAGTAGGTCGCAGGAATTCTCAGCAAGTGCGTTAGCCTGATCGTCACGCCTTAGCTTATCTGGAAAGGTTGGCTGAGCCGCCCAAACATCGGAATCCCGTCAGTCCTTTGTTCATCCAGCCAGGGCCGGTTCCGTCCTGATGTGACAGTTAAGGCAAGCGCCAGCACGTCATTTATCTGCGTTCGCTTTTGACATTGAGAATGCAGCGCTTAAAATGGACTCCATTTTAAAATCCCTCATCTTTAACTGCACCACGCAAAGCTGATTTTCAGGCTGTAGGCGAGCAAACCCCGACGTTTTCCTTGGATATCTTCACCGCTGGGCATACCAGTGGGTCAGTAGATTAATTGGATGGCAGATTCTGAGGTGATTCGCCAGCTAGAAGCTTGTTGTGCAGTGCGCGTTGCATTAGGACTCATTATGTTTAGCGGAAAAACACTTCTTATCACTGGTGGCACTGGTTCATTCGGCAACGCAGTACTCAAACGTTTTCTCGACAGCGACATCGATGAAATCCGCATCTTCAGTCGAGACGAGAAGAAGCAGGACGATATGCGTAAGCGTTACGCTAACGCCAAACTGAAATTTTATATCGGCGATGTGCGTGATTATCAGAGCGTACTCAACGCCACCCGCGGAGTGGATTACATTTTTCATGCGGCAGCGCTCAAGCAGGTTCCTTCCTGTGAGTTTCACCCGATGGAAGCGGTTAAAACGAACGTTATCGGTACCGAAAACGTTCTTGAGGCTGCGATCCAGAACGCAGTCAAGCGCGTGGTGTGCTTGAGCACCGACAAAGCCGTCTACCCTATCAATGCCATGGGTATCTCCAAGGCAATGATGGAAAAAGTAATGGTGGCCAAGTCTCGCAATGTGGATGACAAGAAAACCGTTATTTGTGGCACTCGCTACGGCAATGTCATGGCTTCGCGGGGCTCCGTTATCCCACTCTTCATCGAGCAGATTCGTGCAGGGCAAGCGTTGACGCTGACTGATCCAAACATGAGTCGGTTCATGATGACCCTCGCGGATGCCGTCGATCTGGTTTTGTATGCATTCGAGCACGGTCGCAACGGTGACTTGTTTGTGCAGAAGGCGCCAGCGGCGACGGTCGAGACCCTGGCCAAAGCGTTGACCTCTATGGTTGGCAAGCCTGAACACCCTATTCAAGTGATCGGTACGCGGCATGGCGAGAAGCTCTTCGAGGCGCTGTTGAGCCGTGAGGAGATGGCTTGTGCCGAAGATCGGGGTGACTACTACCGAGTGCCACCCGATCTGCGCGATCTGAACTACTCCAAGTTCGTGGAGCAAGGTGAAGAGAAAATTTCTCGCACAGAAGATTACAACTCCCACAATACCGAACGATTGGATCTGGCTGGCATGCAACGACTCTTGCTTAAGCTTGAGTTCATGCAGGCGATTCAGCGTGGCGAACACGCTACGCCCGAGGAGTGAGTGATGAAGGTATTGATCACCGGCGCCAATGGCTTTGTCGGTAAGAACCTGATTGCGCACCTGAATGAGCGCAAGGATGTAGAGGTCGTCTCCTTCACTCGGGAAAACAGCGTTGCCGAGTTGGCCGCGCGAGTGGCCGATTGTGATTTTGTGTTTCACTTGGCCGGGGTTAATCGACCGCAATCACCGGAAGAATTCAAAGTCGGCAACACCGATCTGACCCTTGCGCTTTGCCATGCGATCAAGGCAAGTGGTAGGCCCATACCAGTGCTTTATACCTCGTCCACCCAGGCCGATCGTGACAACCCATATGGTGTCAGCAAGTTGGCGGCCGAGCAGGCGTTGCATGACCTGCGGTCAAGCCATGGTTCCAGGGTGGAGGTTTTGCGCCTACCCAATGTGTTTGGTAAGTGGGCACGTCCTGATTACAACTCCGCCGTCGCCACCTTTTGCCACAATATCACCCGAGGCTTGCCTATCCAGGTCAATGATCGGGAGGCTGTAATCAGCCTGGTCTACATCGACGACGTCGTCGATTGTTTCATCAGGGCCATGGATGCCGGTGTGTCCACTGACCGCGTTGCGCAGGTGCAACCGGTATACAGCATTACTGTGGGTGATCTGGCTGACCAGCTGCATGCGTTCCGCGAGAGTCGTAATTCGTTGATCAGTGAAGCTGTTGGCTCAGGGCTGGTGCGTGCGCTCTATTCGACCTATGTCAGCTACTTGCCTGTCGAACAGTTCACTTATGAAGTGCAAAAGCACGGCGATCCACGTGGTGTTTTTGTCGAAATGCTGAAGACCAAGGACAGTGGCCAGTTTTCTTATTTCACCGCCCACCCTGGTATTACCCGTGGCGGACATTACCACCACAGCAAAACCGAAAAATTCCTGGTGATCAAAGGCAAGGCTTGCTTCCGCTTTCGCCATATTGTTTCTGGCGAGTTTTACGAGTTGCACACCGACGGTGAGCGTCCTCAGATCGTGGAGACGGTGCCTGGTTGGACGCACGATATTACCAATGTCGGTGATGACGAGATGGTCGTCATGTTGTGGGCTAATGAGATCTTTGATCGCGAACGGCCGGATACTTTTGCAATGTCGGTTGGAACTCGAGCCTGATCTGTCAGGCGCGTGAGGCCGTGATCTCGGTCGATAATTCCGACATCAATGACTCAGGAAAGAATATTTAGATGAAAAAGCTGAAAGTTGTCACGGTTGTGGGCACTCGTCCGGAAATCATCCGTTTGTCGCGGGTGATGGCCAAGCTGGATGAGCATTGTGAACACATCCTGGTACATACCGGACAGAACTATGATTACGAATTGAACGAGATATTCTTCCAGGATCTTGGTATTCGCAAGCCGGACCACTTTCTCAACGCAGCGGGTTGCAGCGGCGCGCAGACCATCGGCAACGTGATCATTGCTGTGGACCGTGTGCTGGAGGAAACGAAACCAGAGGCCTTGTTGGTGCTCGGTGACACCAATAGCTGCATGGCTGTCATTCCCGCGAAGCGTCGCAAGATTCCTACTTTTCATATGGAGGCCGGCAATCGCTGTTTCGATATGCGCGTCCCAGAAGAGATCAATCGACGCATCGTTGACCACACAGCAGATATTAATCTGACCTATAGCAGTATCGCTCGAGATTACTTACTACGCGAAGGCCTGTCGCCGGACATGGTGATTAAGACTGGTAGCCCGATGTATGAGGTGCTCAATTACTACCGTGAAGGTATTGAGGCTTCGGATGTCTTGGAGCGACTGGGACTTGAGACCGGCAAATTTTTTGTCGTGAGTGCCCACCGTGAGGAAAATATCGATTCCGATAAGAACTTCCTCAAATTGGTAGACGTGCTTAATACCGTTGCTGCCCATTATGACTTTCCAGTCATCGTGAGTACGCATCCGCGCACCCAAAAGCGTGTAGATGCGATGGGTGTGATTTTTCACAAAAATGTGCAACTGCTCAAGCCGCTCGGGTTCAAGGATTACAACAAGCTACAACTGACGTCCAAAGCTGCACTCTCGGACAGCGGTACTATCAATGAAGAATCTTCAATCCTCAACTTCCCAGCACTGAACATGCGGGAAGCACACGAGCGTCCAGAGGGGATGGAAGAAGCTGCAGTGATGATGGTCGGCCTGGAAACTGAGCGTGTAATGCAGGGTTTGCAATTGCTGGAAAGCCAAGCCAGTGGCCAGGAGCGTACGCTGCGCCTGGTCGCAGACTACAGCATGCCGAATGTCTCCGAGAAGGTCGCGAGGATCATCCACAGCTATCGCGACTACGTCATGCGTACTGTATGGAAGCAATACTGATTGGATAGGCTCACCGAGGAACGCCCGCTTAAGGTTTTGGTGGTCACCCAGTATTTTTGGCCTGAAAACATGCGCATCAACAACATGGTCGAGGGTTTTGTCGCCAAAGGTCATGAAGTAACAGTGCTCACAGGGCAGCCCAACTATCCGGAAGGGCTGGTCTATGCCGATTATCTGCGTGACCCCGCACAGTTCTCTCGCTATCAGGGCGCGAGCATTGTTCGAGTTCCGATGTTGGCGCGAGGCAAGCGTAGTATTACGCTTGCCTTGAATTACCTGTCGTTTTTTACCAGCGCTTCAATCTTCGGGTGCTACAAGTTGCGGGGACAGTCATTCGACGCCATTTTCGTGTATGGCGTCTCGCCGATTATGGGCGCTATTCCAGCACTGGTACTTGGGCGTCTGAAAAACGCACCGGTATTTGTCTGGGTCTTGGATTTGTGGCCTGAAACCCTGAATGCGGTAGGGGTAATCAAGAACCCGAGGTTGCTTGGTCTCGTCGGGAAAATGGTGTCCTGGATCTACAACCGTTCCGATTATCTGTTGTTACAGTCGCGTTCCTTTGACGAGGATGTGCGGAAGTACTGCACTCGCTCGATTTCAGCCGATCGTCTGGTGTACTTCCCAAGCTGGGCCGAAGACGACTTTTCTGGCGATGTGCAGACGGCTTCTGACTTGCTGACCCGCGATGAGTCAGTCTTCACGATCCTTTTCGCTGGGAATATCGGTGAAGCCCAGGATTTTCCAGCCATTATGGAGGCAGCCAAAGCGATCAAGGCTGAATTGCCTGTGCGTTGGGTGATCGTCGGAAATGGTCGGGCCAGTGAGTGGTTGGCCAAACATGTAGCGGAGTACCAACTGGATAACGTTCTATTGTTGGGGCGGCATCCGTTGGAAAAAATGCCTGCACTTTTCGCGACCGCAGACGCGCTGTTGGTGTCATTGAAGACAAATGAAGTCTTCGAGAAAACCATTCCGGGTAAGGTGCAGGCATATCTTGCGTCAGGGAAGCCCGTTATCGCCATGATCGATGGCGAGGCTGCCCGCGTGGTTGTAGAGTCGACTGCAGGTATGGCGTGTGGCTCTGGCGATGCCACGGGGCTCGCCGAGATCGTACGTGCCATGAGCTCATTGCCTGCGTCCGAGCTGGAGAGAATGGGGGTGGCTGGCAGACGTTACTACCGTGAGCACTTTTCAAAGGCAACGTTGTTTGACCGTCTCGAGGTACTTTTCAGGAAAGGTACCTTGAGGCGAAATCATAAACGATGAATAAGTGTTGTCGCGCTGTGTGGTTGGGGTGCCAGGCTCAGCAGTTTTGTCCGCGGTTTGCTAGTTAGGTGCCCGCGTGCGGATGACCTCCACAGTACGGAGTTCCAGCATTTTCTACTCGTCATAAATTGACACGGTGTTGTAATAAACCGCTAGACAGTCTTCGAAAAATCTTACCGGCTTGATGGGCGCTGCGAAAAATGCGGAGCCTTTCTTGCCCGCATTTTGTTCCAGGAACCTAATCTTACATGACCCTCTGGTTCGTATTCGCAGCGGTACTAATAACGTCACTTCTGTTGACTTGGGTGTTACGTCGCTACGCCTTGTCTCGCAGCCTGATGGACATACCCAACGGCCGCAGCTCCCACACCGTACCGACGCCGCGAGGTGGTGGCGTCGCTATCGTTCTGACGTATTTGACAGCAATAGGCTTGATGGCCGGCACTGGATCGATCAGTTGGGAGGCTACTTGGCCAATACTGGGGAGCGGTGCACTGATTGCTGTGGTTGGGTTCCTTGATGATCACGGCCATATTGCCGCGCGTTGGCGTCTACTGGCACATTTTGTTGCAGCCGGGTGGGCGCTTTTCTGGATGGGGGGGCTGCCCGTTATCGAATTGCTGGGGTTTGACGTGGACCTCGGCTGGATTGGGTATTTGCTGGCTGCGATGTACCTGGTTTGGATGCTCAATCTGTATAACTTCATGGACGGGATCGATGGAATTGCGAGCGTCGAGGCTGTCTGCGCCTGTCTGGGGGCATGCCTTGTGTACTGGCTGACCGGTCATGAGGCGATCATGCTGGGACCCTTGCTATTAGCGTTTTGTGTGCTTGGTTTCCTCTATTGGAATTTCCCGCCCGCGCGCATTTTCATGGGGGACGCAGGCAGCGGATTCCTTGGCATTGTGATTGGCGTGCTCTCATTGCAGGCCGCTTGGTCGGCGAGTGAGTTGCTATGGGTCTGGCTCATTTTGCTAGGCGTATTTATTGTTGATGCTACCTTTACCTTGGGCCGACGCTTACTGCGTGGGGATAAGGTATACGAGGCGCACCGCAGTCATGCCTATCAGTATGCATCGCGCCAAGCGGGGCGGCACTTGCCCGTCACGCTGGCGGTCACAGCCATCAACGTGCTCTGGCTGCTACCCATTGGTCTCTGCGTCGGGTTAGGCTTTGATGGCGTCTTGGGGTTGGTGCTGGCTTATGTTCCGCTGGTACTGCTGGCTATCAAGTTTCATGCTGGTGAGCTGGAAAAAACCGGATAATTTGTTGGCAGCATCGTTTGAACATCACACGAAGCACAACATGGAACCGCCGTTTTTTCTGGCGGTGCTAAGGACTGAGGTATAAAAAGGGTTTATGGATAATCTACGCACCCGCCTGGTGGGCTTGCCACGTAGGCAAAAACGCATTCTGCAAGTTGCCACCGATATCGTGCTTGTGTGGGTAGCGCTTTGGCTTGCGTTTGTCGTTCGTTTGGGATTTGACGAACTGAACAACCCATTTGTCGTCCATTTATGGCTATTTCTCAGTGCGCCGGTTATCGCTATTCCGCTTTTTATCAACTTCGGCATGTACCGCGCCGTCATGCGCTATTTTGGAAATGATGCGTTAATTGCCATCATCAAGGCGGTCAGTTTGTCAGCTCTATTGCTGGCGCTCGTCGTATACCTTTATAGCAATCACCAGACAGTTGTACCTCGTTCAATCGTATTCAACTATTGGTGGCTGAGCATGGTTATCATTGGCGGCTTGCGCCTTGGTATGCGTCAGTATTTCCTTGGCGACTGGTTTGCCGCGGCTCAGCACGTTCCTTTCACAAATCGCGATGATGGTCTGCCCAAGGTGGCTATTTATGGCGCTGGGGCGGCGGGCAACCAACTGGTGGCCGCATTGCGCATGGGAAAACTGATGCGTCCGGTTGCCTTCATTGACGACGACAATAGTATTGCCGATCGCGTGATTTCCGGGCTGCAGGTGTATAAACCGAAGCATATTCAACGAATGATCGACGATACCGGTGCCGAGGAGCTGCTGCTGGCGATCCCTTCATCTACAAGGGCGCGACGTCGGGAAATACTCGGATACCTTGAAGGCTACCCGTTGCACGTGCGTAGCGTCCCTGGGTTCATGGACTTAGCGAGTGGTCGGGTCAAGGTCGATGACATTCAGGAAGTGGATATTGCCGACCTGCTGGGTCGGGATCCTGTACCGGCTCAGGATGAGCTGTTGGAAAGATGCATCAAGCAACGCGTGGTGATGGTGACGGGGGCGGGCGGCTCTATCGGCTCGGAGCTCTGCCGCCAGATACTGACGCTTGGGCCCACGACTTTGCTGTTGTTTGATCATGGCGAATACAACTTGTACTGCATTTTGTCCGAGCTTGAGCAGCGCGTACAGTCGGAGTCCCTGAGCGTAAAACTGTTACCTATACTTGGCTCAGTGCGGCATCAGGATAGGCTACTTGAAGTCATGAAGGTCTGGTCCGTCGATACGGTCTACCACGCAGCGGCCTATAAACATGTGCCCATGGTGGAGCACAATATTGCCGAGGGCATTCTCAATAATGTGATTGGCACACTTAATACTGCTCAAGCTGCCTTGCAGGCGGGGGTCGAAAATTTCGTTCTTATCTCAACCGACAAAGCTGTACGGCCGACTAATGTCATGGGCAGTACCAAGCGTCTTGCTGAGTTAGTGTTGCAAGCATTGAGCAAGGAGCTGGCCCCGGTTCTGTTTGGCGATACATCGAAAGTTTCTCGCGTCAACAAAACACGTTTCACCATGGTTCGCTTTGGTAATGTGCTGGGCTCTTCGGGCTCGGTTATACCGTTGTTCCACAAGCAGATCCAGGCGGGGGGACCTTTGACCGTCACCCACCCGAAGATCACGCGTTACTTCATGACCATACCCGAGGCTGCACAGTTGGTGATTCAGGCGGGTTCTCTTGGGTTGGGGGGCGATGTGTTCGTGCTCGACATGGGCGAGCCCGTGAAGATCGTGGAGCTTGCTGAGAAGATGGTCCATCTGTCGGGGTTGAGTATTCGTTCAGATAGGAACCCACACGGGGATATCCTGATCAATTTTAGTGGGCTACGTCCAGGTGAAAAACTTTATGAGGAATTGTTGATAGGTGACAACGTTGCAGCCACGAGCCACCCGATGATTATGCGGGCAAGTGAGGAGTTTCTAACATGGGATGTCCTCAAACTGAAGTTGCAAGCTTTGTTGGCGGGCGTTGAAGAGAATGATTACGTGCTCGTCAGGCAGATTTTGAAAAGCGTTGTAAGCGGCTACAACCCGGAGGGGGAGATTGTTGACTGGATGCATACTCAGCGGCACTGTGATGGCGAGTTGTCTGCCCGCTCTCCGTCCGGTTGACTGCTGAGCGAGCTTAAGGTAAGCGTCCGGCCAACTCACCTTCCTGACCCCGACGCCAAAGGCGATGGTGTCCACCTAATTTAGGTGGACACCATTTCTAGCCTTTTAAGCGGGTCTTTCTATGCAGCCACAACGCCGATCCTATTCCAAATTCTTCAAGGCCCAGGTAGTCCAAGAGTGCGCTCAGCCCGGCGCGTCGATTGCAAGCGTCGCACAGCACCACAGCCTTAACGCGAACCTCGTCCATAAATGGATTCGGGTACAAACGAACAAAGCCATGGAGCTGCGACCTGCTTTCATTCCGCTTCCTTTACAGCTCGCCGGAGGGCACTCCAAGGCTCCGTCATTGAGCATCTGCGTTGAAATCCAGCATTCGCGTGGCACCGTCAAAGTGAACTGGCCAACCGAAAGCGCTGCCGCCTGTGCCTCCTTTCTGCGAGACCTGTTGCAGTGATTCGAGTCGATGCGATCTGGCTCGCCACCGAACCGATGGACATGCGCGCCGGCACCGAAACCGCGTTAGCCCGGGTCATTGCCGTGTTCGGTGCGGCGAAGCCGCACTGCGCTTATCTGTTCGCCAATCGCCGCGCCAATCGGATGAAAGTTCTGGTGCATGACGGCGTGGGTATCTGGCTGGCGGCGCGACGATTGAATCAAGGCAAGTTTCACTGGCCCGGCATTCGGCACGGATCGGAGGTCGAACTCGATAACGAGCAACTTCAGGCTTTGGTACTGGGCTTGCCATGGCAACGGGTCGGTGTTGGCGGCTTGATCACAGTGTTGTAACGCCTGCCATTAACCCATAGGTTTATCGCTGCTGACTTCCGGCTCTGGCACAATCAGCGGCATGACTTCCTCGCCCAACCTCGATCAAATGACACCGGAACAGCTACGTGCTTTGGCCGAACAGGCCTTGCAGTTGCTACATCAGGTCGACTCGATGGGCCAGAAAATCCATCGCCTTGAAACGGTCAACGAGCAACTCGCTCATGAGATTGCCATCCTCAAGCGACACAGGTTCGCCAAGCGCAGCGAACAGCTAAGCCCTGACCAAGGTAGCTTGCTCGACGACCTGCTCGACACTGATATCGCGGCCATCGAGGCCGAGTTGAAGGCGGTCAATCCGCCATCTGCACCGGACGAACTACGTCAGAAACCCAAGCGTGCGCCGCTGCCACCGCAGTTCCCACGTACAGTGATCCGTCACGAGCCAGAAAACACCCAGTGCGTCTGCGGCTGCCAACTTCAGCGCATTGGCGAAGACGTCAGCGAGAAGCTCGATTACACACCCGGCGTGTTCACCGTCGAGCAGCATGTGCGTGGAAAATGGGCCTGCCGCCAGTGCGAAACACTGATCCAGGCGCCTGTGCCGTCCCAAGTGATCGACAACGGCATCCCGACCGCAGGCCTGTTGGCCCAGCGTGATCTGGTGCCCAACGGATCGGCAACAGCCAAAGCCCTAGATTACAGCCTTAAACGCTGGGTAGCGCTGACGCGCTACCTGGACGACGGAGCTGTGCCCATAGACAACAACCAAGTCGAAAACCAGATCAGGCCGTGGGCACTTGGGCGCTCCAACTGGTTGCTCGCCGGATCTCTACGCAGCGGCAAACGGGCGGCAGCAATCATGAGCTTGATCCAGTCAGCGCGCATGAATGGACACGATCCTTATGCGTATCTCAAAGATGTGCTGACGCGCCTGCCGGCGCAGCGTGCAAGTGAGATTGACCAACTGCTGCCGCATCAGTGGATGCGTGCCTGATGTGCGCAAGGTAAATTCCCTTTCAGTTTCGGCAGGCCGTGTACGTTCAAGATGATTTAGAAGAAAGGATACTTATGGATATGGATAATGCTTTAGAGATAGAACTGGGCGATGAGAAAGTCATCGGACATTGCGACGGATGTGGTCACGAAACTAGAACCTTTCGCGGGTTCGTTAATGACCAAGAAGGTGCATACGCAGTTTACCTATGCACCTACACAGCGTCTCATCCCGAGTTCGGCGCTGACATGGCCGTAAGCATAGGAGGCTGGGGGACGGGCAATGATCCATCTCTCAAACAATGCGTTGCACTGGAGTGGCGTCAGAGTGAAACCGGGCCAGGCTGTCGGGTAATAGATGCTTCTAACTCCCGGTGGGGCGGTATTAACTTCCTTGGAAGTATGCTGAGTAGGGAGCAAGCCATTAACTCCTCTAAGGCGTTAGAGGCGTTTGCAATTACCGATGTTGTTTGGCAGAGAGACCAGCGTTTGGCGGCAGCGCTGGCCTAGGGCGGGGCGAAAAGGTTTGATTTGGCTATACATCGTCGCGCTGAAAGCTCTACTCCAGCAGAGCTAGACACGTCTTCGCAAACGCTCGGCGAGCGTGTTGACCAGACTATTAGTAGCAATCCGGGGGGGGCGAGGTATGATATGCAACCGCCTTCACAAGAGTTGAAAGTCTTTTTCAGAGCGTCCTTAGGTCAAATAAAAAGCAAGTACGCGCTCATACATTGCTGCGTCCTGAGTGATCAGTAAAAGGCTAGGACAGGCGCCAAGCAGAGCGTGCGTTGGTTGCAAATCTTCAATTTGTGACCAGAACTCGTAGACCTTATCGCTCTCTCCGAAAGGTTCAAATGCAATAGCGCTACTAAATTTGGCTAACCTCGCCCTATCAGGTAAGCGCTCAAAGACATACCACTCATCAAAGCCCGGCGTCGGCAACTGACCGACATCCGTAATCATAGGACTGATAGCCAAGTCACCTACTCGTTGCCACCCGCTAGCGATCTCAGCAGCGCTAAGGTCATAGCGCCCGCTATCCGACCACGCGATTGCCACATAACGGCCCAGTACGAGCTGAGGAAGCTGGTGAATGACGTCGCCCAGGTTAACGTCGCATCCATTGTTCCAGTCGAGAGTGCTGTAGCCGGCGCGCCCCCCCGTGTGCAGTTCGGCTGTCATATATAATCCTTTAAGTATCAGCGATGGAGTAGGTGCGACGGCCTGTCGTTTGGCATGATATATGGATCTTTAGCGATCCCCACACCGTAAGCTTACGGGGAAAACTCTTGCACAGGTCAGCACGGCATCCATTGATAGGGCAAGGTGACTTCGCCAGACGCTTACAGCTTAAGCCGAGTTGCCGGCGAACATCCCGGTTCCTCAGTCCTTGGTGCGCGCCATTGTGTTAACGGCTGAGTAAGGCCTCCCCTCGGAGCCCACAGCTCACTCCAGCGGTAACGCGTGGTACTAAGCACGCGTTGACGGCCATTCATAGTGTTTAAGTATTTTTAACTTTTGCATAGCCATTGACGCGAGCATTTTTGGATAGGACAAACAGCACCGTCAGTATCCAAAAAGAAGTCATCGATTCGAGAAAGCCGAAGATCTGGTTGTTTGCCGGGATATACAAAAAGAGGATTCCGAACAGAGGGAGCAGCATTTTTGCATAAAAATTATCATGCAGCGTCGCGGAAAGGTAAACATAAGAGAAGTAAGCGCCCAGTATCAGCATGACGATGGCCACGCCCCAAAAGCCCACGTCATTGGCTATATAGGTATAAAAAGAATGCCAGTAAACAAACTCATCCCATTTTTCAGTAACTTTATGTGGGAATGTTCTCTCCCTGACGTCAATGCCTAAGTATTGGGCAAAGGATTTTTGCAAGAATACTGAGTGCCCAATGCCATATGAAGATTGGAAATCTTCGTCAAGCGAAACCGACATTCCGTAATAGCCCTGAACCATATAACTGGTCAGCTTTTCATAAAAGTCCACAATGTTAGATCTCTCGGCGCCTGGATCCTCACTTCTAAATGCTATTCCTTTTTGTTTTAAGTAATCAAAGGATTGGGGTTTGCTATTCTCGACGACAACTTGATATGGCGAATGCGCAGATTTTACACTGTAAAACTGCCAGAAAGAAAAAAGGAACATAAACGCTAGGAATGCTAGAAAGAACTTTCTTTGTTTGAGTGTGGAAACAATGCCGCTGGATTTGCTTGAGATAACCAGCACGCTTAGACACGTCGAGATAATAAACACATAAGAAAAATTGATCACGCTTAAGCTGGCAATGATACCTGTCAGCAACGGTATAGTAAGGACAAGCATTCCTGCAATTCTGCGAACGTTGCTTAATGCATGCCAGTAGAATACAAGTCCCGGTAACAGTATGTATTTGAATGGCCCTGCAAATAGCGTTATCGCTGTTATGTACGGATTTTTTACAAAACCAACCGAGGAGGCCTCTGAGGCGTAGAAGGCCCTAGCCTCCCAAGGTATTACCAGGCCTCGATAAAGACCAGCAAAGAAGTCATCTGGGATATATGAGTTCGAAAGCGTGGTGTTCCTGTGTACCACCACATTCGCCGCGAATGCCATGAGCAGAATGAACCAGAAGTACCTAATGAATATGTTGTCGTCTATGGGGGCTCGTTTTAAGGTTGGCTCGACGCTTGAATGCTTAACAAAGAATTTAGTTTGCAGAATGTAACCGGCTATGAAGAATACATGGTATAAAAAAATGAAGCCGAGGAATTCATCCTGGTTCTTCAATGGCCAATAGATAGGTCCAAAAAAGAAGAGCCACAACCCAAATAATAAATAGGCTTCGACTAGCAGTAACGGCGCATAGACCTTTGCGGTACTCATTCTTCAACTCCTTAAAGATAGTGTTGCTCTGCCTTACAGAATAATAACGATATGTATTCTATGTTTTTATAGTGGCAATGGTTTTATTTGATATGTGGTTGATTTTTTTGAATGCTGTCTAAGAAGTTATTTGCATTTTTTGCAATTAGATCGTAGTGCGCTTGATGTACCTGCGTAGCCGAAGGGGATTCCGAGCACGCCTTGGCGATTGGCAATGCATTTGCCATTAACTTGAATAGGTACGAGTAATACCCTAGGTTCAGTAGTTTTTTAAAAAGACTATTGTCAAGTTTGTAGCAATAGATTCTATTTCTCAAGACGAACCTGTCCAGCCAATTTTTTTCGTTCGACAACATGTAGTCGAATGCTTTTAGTTTGTCTTTGTCGAAGTCAGATCCGCGAATGAGGTAGGTCGAGCCTGAGGTGCGTCTGTAATAAACGTATACTTCCCTCGTCTGTACAAAAGTAATGTTTTCATAGGAGTTTGCGATTTTCACCATCATTGGAAAATCTTCAGTCACACTATAGCTATTTATAAAGTCGAACAGATTTTTGTCTTGCAGAAATTTTTTATTGCAGAACAAATTTGGCGTATTAATACTGCTGATTCCTTTCAGGCGCTCTATAAGTTTTTTTCCTTTATAGATAACGTCCGTCGCCAAGATATGGAAGATAGTAGGGCGTGACTCGCCGAGCTTTCCATCAATTAATAGCAATGGCAAGCCTGAGAAAAAGTCGTTGTGCTTTAAACGTTCCACCTCTTTAAATATGTTTACGCAAGAGTAAACGTCATCGCCAGCGGTTATTTTGAATAGATCGCCGTCAATCAGCGGCCAGATACGGGTGTAGTTAAAGCAGGTACCATGATTCGAGCCATCGGCCAAGACCGTGATATTGGAAAATAGGGCGTTGTGTGCTGATAGCCACTGATTTGCCAGTTCGACGGTTCGATCTCGTGAGCCATCGTCAGCGATGATCAGGTTGAAGTTGTACGTGGATCCGAAGTTCTCAATCAAAAACCTTATGCTTTCAAGGTGTTCAATGATGTATGATTCGTGATTGAAAGTGATCACCGCAAAAGTGAAGTTAGCCTTGCTCATGCAATGTACCTTTGAAAGCGCTTAGACAGTTTTTTGAGTAAAACTCTATAGAGAAAAATGAAGGCGCTGAATCCAATCATTTTGAAACCTAGTAAGAAAAAATCTACTTTCCACTTCAAGCTATATTTGCCATCTGATAGTGATTCACTAGCAATCCCTCTGTGTTTAAGGTCCAAGGGGAGATTATATTTTTTCAACGCCGGTGTAATGACGCTTGCAACCCACTTGCCTCTGCGTATTGCACCACCCAGCTTGTAGTTATAAATAAACGTATCTTCCTTGTCTGGCTGAGCGCAATAGAATTGGTCATCACTACTGTAGGTTCGCGCACTGCCAAAAAACTCCCAAGCCCATGGTGAGTCCAACTCTCCTGTGAACTTTAAGAGTTGTTGGGTTCTCCATACAGCTGGCACTGAATTCAATCGATAGTCGTTCCTTTGACCAATGAGTTCGAATCCTTCGTGTTTAGGGGTGGGGGTGTTCATGCCCGGAATATTATTGAAGTAAAATACGCTAATTTCTGTGTCATTCTTCATTTCCTGAATGCACCGGGTCAATTTTTCCTTGTTGACTGGCGCTTCCAGGATGAAGTCGTCAAACAACGCAACGACGAATGGGGTATCCACTAAGGACAACGCTTTGCGCAGCCGCCATCCCCATGGTTTTTTACCTTCTGACGGGGTCAGGTTTAAGGTGACTATTTGCAGCCCTTCAACGCATAAACTCTTATGTTCTGTATTGAGGATGATCTTGCAGTTGCAATCTGGCCACATCTCCTTGAAAGCACTAAAAAAAGGCAGCCACACATCCTCATAGTTGTCGCATGAGTTTACAAGAATGGTGCAATCGTTTTCGATTGTGGGATCAGCATTATGAGTCATAAAATCCAAAGCCTATTATCAAGGAGCCCATATTTACACAGACTGTTTCAATGTGGCGCCGCATAGGGACTCATAGGAACCGCTCTTCACAATTACGCCATTCTCTATTTCGATCACTGTGTCACATCCCTTGAGGGTATTGAGCCGATGGGCGATAACGATCAATGTTATGTCCTCACCAAGCCCTTCTACGGCTTTCATCACCTCAAGCTCGGTTTTGCTGTCAAGCGCGCTGGTTGCTTCATCCAGAACGATAACGCTTGCTTCTTTATAAAAGGCTCTGGCAATCGCGATACGTTGACGCTGTCCACCTGATAGAAAAACGCCTCTTTCCCCTACTGGTGTGTCGTAGCCATCTGCCCAAGACTCGATAACTTCTGCCATTTGGGCTTTTTCTGCGGCCCGCCGAACGCGTTCAAGATCTATATCTTGATAAGCTATTCCAAAGGCGATGTTCTCCGCCACCGAGGCGTCAGATAGAAATATAAGTTGAGGTACATGTGCAATGTTGGCCTGCCAATTGCGACAATTAGCAGTTGTAATCTGCTCGTTATCGACCAGGAAAGTACCCTCGGTCGGGGTCAACAATCCCATCAACATGTCGAGTAGTGTACTTTTACCACTTCCTGTTGCGCCGACCAACCCGATACGCCCACCTTTAGGGATGTTGAGATTGATATCCTTCAGCACCCACGGGCCATTCTCACCATAACGGAAAGATACGGCGTTGAGTGACAGCGACTCACTGAAGGGGTGATGGGTTCGGGGCGTGTCCGTATCGAGTTGAATGTTTGTTTCCGGAAGAAGGTTGAGTACATCCAGCAAGGAGTCATGGGCGCCTCTGATGCAGGCCCACGCTGCGTAAGACTGCTGCAATACTGGCAATAGGCGCTGTGCCGCCAGGGCTAATGCTCCCAGTATCGGTATAGAGGCTAACAATCCTCCAGGTTGCTGCGCGAGCCAGTAGGCGAATACAGCAACCATCAACATGCCAAACGATTCGATCGTATACCGCGGCGCGTTCGCAATGATTTGTATGTTGGCTTTGGCCCTGCGCAGTTTTGAATCGGCAGCGTCAAAGTCTTTCCGATACGACAGCTGAGAGGCGTCGATAATGACGTCACGAATCCCCTCAAGGCTTTCATTCAGTAACTTTAGAACTTTGTCCGAGCTTGAACTCACTTCAAGACTGTCTTTGCCAAGTTGTTTCTTCGTGGCAAAAATTACTAAGACGTAGACGCTGCCAAAACTGGCAAATGCAAGGAACGCAACAACCGGTTCAATGGCCAGTACGATGATAAGTATCGCGAGCATCATGAAAGCCGAACTGGCAATCGTCAATGTGGGAATGAGGAATTCACGAACAACAATGTCAACTTTGTTGAAAATAGCCGTAATCACCTCACTGCTGTTTCGCGAAAGGTGCTTGCTGTAAGGCTGATGTATTACCGCCTTGTAGATACCTCCCGCCAAATCGCTACCTACCGCGGAGCTGAAGCGGTTCTGTGCCCACATCAAAACAAAACGGCTGGCCCCGGACAAAATGGCCGCAAGCGCGAAAATGATCGTAAGGGGCAGAAGCAGTCCGTCAGCGCGGGTGATTCCAAGCGCAGTGAGCACGCTGCTTGCGAGAGGCTGATCCATTAATTTTTCTGGATTGATCAGAACCGCCAGAAATGGAACGATCGCGCCGATACTCAAAACTTCAGCAAACGACGCAATAATCATAAGAACAAGGATGATAGATAGCTGCACCTTCCTCTTTAGAGTCAGGCACTTCCAGAGTCTTATTAACGATGCAATCATCAGTTCACGCTTCACACACAAAGTTATTGACAGCTGTAATGACAAATTGAACTTCTGACGAGGTCATGACAGGGCTTATCGGTAGGCTCAGCACTTGCTTGTGTATCGCCTCAGTCAGAGGATAACTGCGGGAGTTCCACTGCTGGTACGCCTGTTGTTGGTGTGCTGGGACAGGATAGTGAATGATCGTTTGAATCCCTTGAGCGAGCAGGTACTGCTGCAATTCGTCACGTCGTTTGCATCGAATAACGAATACATGCCATACATGACTTTCCAGGGATTGCACGGGTGTGCCCGCCGCCAACGGCAGCGTTATGACAGGATTGCGGATGCCTTCCATATATTTCTGGGCGACATCTCTGCGAGCTGTTGTTTGCTCATCCAGATACTTGAGTTTGACACTCAACATGGCTGCCTGGATTTCATCGAGGCGGCTGTTTACTCCTTGATAGAGGTTCTTGTACTTTTCGTGCGAGCCATAATTTCGCAGTGCTCTCAGGGTATCAGCCAGCTCATCATCGTCGGTAGTGATCGCGCCCGCGTCGCCTAAAGCCCCGAGATTTTTGCCTGGGTAAAAGCTGAATCCTGATGCATCGCCCCAACTCCCGGCGCAGCGTCCGTCCTGGCGGGCGCCGTGTGCCTGAGCTGAGTCTTCCAATACAAGGAGGTTGTTTCGTTTCGCCAACGACATTAATGCTGGCATATCGCAGAGCTGGCCATACAAGTGCACCGCCATGATTGCCCGGGTCTTGGGTGTGATAGCTGATTCAACAAGCTGCGGGTTCAAATTGTAGGTCGCTGCATCCGGCTCCACCAACACGGGTATCAACCGATTTTCCGTAATGGCAAGAATGCTTGCAATATAAGTGTTGGCCGGGACGATAACCTCATCCCCTTCCTTGAGCCTACCCAGTTCCTTCCAGGCGCGCAATGTCAGGTTTAGCGCATCAAGGCCGTTCGCAACGCCGATGCAGTGACGGCTCTGTGTATAAGTAGAAAACTGCGCTTCAAACGTGGAAAGCTCATTGCCGCCAATAAACCAGCCTGAATCAATAACTCGAGTGCAAGACTCAATTAACTCTTCGCGCATCACGGCGTTGATTTTCTTTAAGTCGAGAAAGCTAATCATTTGTCGATATACCTGATGATTTTTGCGGGGTTGCCAATAACTACAGCCCTAGCTGGAACGTTTTTTGTCACAACAGCCCCCGCACCAACCATCGCGTAGGATCCTACAGTCACACCGGGGAGCAGCGTGGCATTGGCGCCAATGCTGGCCCCCTTCATAATTGTTATACCCGTAAACGTTTCGGGGTAAATCTTAGATCTCGGCATGGGATCATTTGTGAATGTAGCGTTGGGGCCCAGAAAAACGTCGTCCTCAATGCGGGTGCCGTCCCACAAAAAGACACCTGATTTAATGGTGACATTGTTACCAATAACTACATCGCTTTCGATTAAAGTGTGCGCGCAGATATTGCAATTACTGCCGATGGCGGCACCTTCAAAGACAATACTGAATTGCCATATCCGCGTGCCAGCTCCAATATTTCCACTTTTGACGTCCGCCAGCGAGTGGATCTTAGACATCTTTCGCAGCCTCTATAAAATCTTCATAATTGCGAATATAGTCCGACTCATCATAGTGCTCGCTAGCTAGTACTAATAAAATGCAGTCGTCACTAAAGTCGTGCATTTCTCGCCATACCATGCTCTCGATCAAGATCCCCTTGGTAGGGTTTTCCATCCAACATTCTTCACGGGATAGTCCATTATCAAGGACCATTCTAAGTTTCCCCATGACACAAATAGCAACTTGCTTTAAGTTGCGGTGGGCATGAAATCCACGGCTAACTTCTTCAGCGGTATGGTAAATGTAGTAAACACGTTTGATATCAAAAGGGATTGCTTTTTCCATGCCGATTTCGAGAGCTACCAATCCCCCCCTTTCATCACCTAAGCTAGGAAAATCAATCCATTTGATTAAGCTCATTTTCCTCTTCCACCGTCTGCAATAAATTTGACTAAAAATAAATAGAGCTGCGTTTTCAGGCCTTTAGCGTTTTTTTCAAGCGGATCTGAAAATTTCTAGATTACGCGAAGCGGTCTTGAAGTACACGTAAAGTTTAGCCATTTGTCCGCTTTGGCATAGAATCGGCGGCAGTCCTTCAGCTAGAGATCAGGCTTGCGTGACAGTGAACTCCGGGGGCCCCCATCGGGTTGACACATTCCATGAATCGCCTCCGCGCTCGATACTCATCATGAAGGGCGATTGATGTTTGCGGCGACATCGTTCTGGCCGAACGTTTCCAAGATCCGACAGGGGCGCGCATGGCAGGGTGCGATCAATCGCAAGGTCACCCCTGGCGCTCAAAATTTGTTTCCGCACGTTGGACCTGAGTACGTTCAAGTCGCGCAATATACCAGATGCCACTATCCCCGGTGAACGCTTCATTCAGAGCGGGTGTTCCGCGCGAGCCCATTCCTGCCGATACACCTACGTTAAATCTTTTGAGCTCGACTGTATCTGGGCCATACCAGCCTGCGGTCCCGCATTGATGACATCAAGCTGTCGCTCTCAGGGAGCTCTCTGGGGGGCGGACGGAAATGAGTGGGTGCAAGCCGGGCGGCTGGCACAATGCTTTAGTAAGACCGCCGGTATTGCATTGTTGCTGCTCTAATACAGAAGCAACGTCGTTAAGGCTATAAACAGAGTCTTTTTGACGGGCACTTATTTATCAAGTAATGGGGATTTCAGATGAGGCGGGTAATCGGGTCTGCTTAGCTACCTGTCAGACTAAATTGTTATATATTTGGTCGGATTAAACAAAGTGTCTGACTTGCTTAAAGTTTTTGTCGATAATGGCATTTTCAACGAGTTCACGCTTTGTAACATGAGGGTTTTTGACTTGGTTGAAGTTTCATCTAACGTGGAAAAGCAGCTTCGGAAAAGCTGCTTTTCCTTCACCAATGTCATGGAGCGTCAAAATGCAAAACACCTACCTCACCTCCCTAATCTTCGCCTTCCTCACCACTCTCTCCGTCACCACCACCGCAGCCCCTTCCATCAAACCCGAAGCCCCAACCTCCATCACTGCCCAGATGTCCAAAGCCGAGCAACCCGCCAAGGTCAACCTCAACGCCGCCGACGCCGAAACCCTGCGCCGTGACCTCTTCGGTATTGGCGCCTCCAAAGCCAAGGCAATCGTGGCCTACCGCGAAAGCAATGGCCCGTTTACGGCGGTGGATGAGTTGTTGGAAGTGAAGGGGATCGGCAAGGCTCTGCTGGAGAAAAACCGCGAGAGGCTTGTGATCAACTAAGCCAATACAAGGGGAGGCCGGTCACTGACCGGCTTTTTGATCCTCTGAAACCTGGGTCTTCAAACTGTCTCGCACCACCTCCATGATTAGCATGGCGAGTGCCTTGTCCTCAACACTCCTGGCAAGCACCAGGGCCCCGACCAGTGTCGACATCATCACCAAGCTTTGTGCATCACTCTGTCCTTCCCCCAAGGCCGTTTCGATCTGCTTGAGCCGCGCGTCGAGTACGGCATCCGTCGTCGGACTGTGCTGGCCTCTCAGCCCTAGCTCCGAAGACATGGTCGGCAATGGGCAGCCTTCAGCCGGCGAGTTGAGGTGCCACTCCGATAAGTAACTGTCAATAAACGCTTCCAGCGGCCGTTTCTGGCTGAACAGCGTTTCGCAATGGGCATCCAGCTCCGCTGCGGCGGCCTGCAGGGCTTTTTCCACCAGTTCACCCTTGGATCTGAAGTGCGCGTAAAACCCACCATGCGTCAGGTCCACCGCTTTCATCAACGGCTGCAAGCCGGTGGCGCCGATGCCGTCGCGGCGAAAGCGTACGGAGGCTTCCTTGATGATGCGTTGGTGGGTCTGGGCTTTGTGGTTGGACGAATAACGCATAGGGCGGCCTCGGTGACAGGCTGGCATTTTAACCAACTTGACTCCATCTACACGTCTCTCCTGAGCCTTGGCCGTTGGCACGAAAAGTGATTACCTCTACGCACAAGATTGTTCAACAATCGTGAGGTAACCATGACACTCAGTTTGTCCCTGGCCGATCAGATCGCCCTGGAGTTGCGTGCCGACATCATCGGCGGGCGGCTGTTGCCGGGAATGCCGTTGGTTGAGGCCGAACTGGTGACCGCCTATAACGCCTCGCGCAATACCATCCGCGAAGCGCTGCACCGTCTGGGTCAGGAAGGGCTCACGCGGTATGTGCGCAATAAAGGCGTAATGGTCCGTCGCTTGGCGCGAGAGGAAGTGCGTGACTTATTTGTAGTCCGTCGCACCCTGGAGTTGCAGGCCATCGCCCAGAGTGGCCCTTTGACAGAGGATCAATCCGCGCGCATGCAGAACGCCATCGACGCCACCACCCTGGCCCGTGAGCGCGAAGACTGGCGTGCAGTCGCCACTCATAGCCTGGTGTTTCACCAGCAAATCGTCGGGTTGATGCGCAGCCCCTTGTTCGATGAGTTTTTTGCCCAAGTGATCGCCCAATTGCGCCTGGTGTTTTGCGCTGCGCCCGATGAGCAGCGTTTCCAGTCGCCTTGGTTGGAACGTGATCGTGAGATTTACACCTTGTTGGTCCAGCAGGACAAACCGGCGGCGGGGCAGGCGATGAGCCTGTACCTGGCTGATTCGGAACGCCTGTCGTTGGCTTTGTTTAATCACCCCTGATTGAGGATCTGCATTATGTACAAAGACTATCCGGCCGCTTATCAGGTCAGCAAAGGTTCGGCGTTGCAGGTCGACACGGCGTTTTACGAGCGTATCCGTGACCAAAAACAGCAACGCACGTTGATCGAGCAATTCGAAGTGCCGATCCGCACGGGCAGGGCGTGGAAGGTGCCGGCCGGGCATGTGTTTCGTGTGACCACGCCGGTTGGGCCGCAGGTGGGTGACTTTAATGTGTGGAACGCCAACGACCCACGCGAGCGTTTGTGGGCGGCGCGTACGCGTCAGTTGCAGGGCGCGCATGTCAGTACCCATGACCGGCTGTGGTCGAACCTGCCTTTTTTGCGGCCCTTGGTGACGATCACCGATGACAGTCTGGCCGGCTATGGCATTGATGAGCACGGCGGGCGTTTGCATGATTTGCTCGGCACGCGTTGTGATCCGTATGTGAACCGGATGCTCACCGGTGAGGACTTCCATCACCATTGCCACTCGAACCTGACCCGCGCGGTTTTACCCCATGGTCTGACGGAATTCGACGTGCATGATGTGCTGAATATTTTCCAGTGCACGGGCCTGAATCATGACGACATGTATTTCATGAAGGCGTGCCCGGCGCAGAAGGGTGATTACCTGGAGTTCTTTGCTGAGATTGATTTGTTGTGTGCGTTGTCGACGTGCCCCGGTGGGGATTTGTCGCTGCCGATGTGGGGGCCGGAGGCGCAGGACCCGTTGACGGTGTGCCGCCCGCTGGGGGTTGAGATTTATAAATTGGAGGAGGCGTTGCTGAGTGGCTGGAGCCAGCCTGAGCGTGCTGCCTATAAGGGGCAGCACGGGTTGCATATTGCCAAGGCGGATTGGGAGTAACGCTTTAGAGGGGCTGCTTCGCAGCCAGCGGGAGCAAGCGCCCTCGCCACAGGTTGTTTGTCAGGGCGGCTATGTTAGCGATCCTGCGCATCCTTGGCGTCCGCCTGGGCGTTTCGCTCGGCCACGCGCTTGCGTTGTTCGTCGGTGAGTTCCACTTTGTTGGCGCTGTCACGCAGCATCATCAGTCCACCGACGATCGACCCGATGGCGACCACTAATATCAACCATGCATACCACGGCATAAGGCTCTCCTTGAGGCAGATTGCCGTGGGAGAGTTTTCCCACGGGAATAACTGCTTTGAGTGACGGGCTTTCTTACTAGTTCAGTGTAGGCCCGTTCTGCCTCTTAGTAGATCAGAGCCCGGTCAACATCGCATCAGCCGGTGCATCGGCGCGGTCTTGCGCGGTCATCTGGAAGTAGGCGAACCCCACGACCATAAAGCCCAGGAAGATCAGCCCGATCAGTGCATTGAACCAGGCCATGGCCACCAGGCACACCACCGCCAGCACCAGCGCGATGCCCGGCACGATGGGGTAACCCGGTGCGCGGAAGGTGCGTTCCAGCAGCGGTTCGGTCTTACGCAGTTTGAACAGGCTGAGCATGCTCATGATGTACATCACGATGGCGCCGAATACCGCCATGGTGATCATCGCGGCGGTCAACGTCATGCCGCCCAGGTTGATCAGGCCGTCGCTGTAGATTGCTGCGATGCCGACCACGCCACCGGCGATGATTGCGCGGTGCGGTGTCTGAAAACGCGACAGTTTGGCTAGGAAAGAAGGCAGGTACCCGGCGCGGGCCAGGGCGAAGAACTGGCGCGAGTAACCCAGGATGATGCCGTGGAAGCTCGCTACCAGGCCAAACAAGCCGATCCACACCAGCATGTGCAACCAGCCGGAGCTGTCGCCGACCACGGTTTTCATGGCTTGTGGCAGCGGGTCGTTGATGTTCGACAGGGTGCGCCAGTCGCCCACGCCGCCAGCGAAGAACATCACGCCCATGGCCAGGATCACCAGGGTCAGGATGCCGCTGATGTAGGCTTTTGGAATGGTGCGCTTCGGATCTTTCGCTTCTTCGGCCGCCATGGCCGCGCCTTCGATGGCGAGGAAGAACCAGATGGCGAAAGGAATCGCGGCAAACATCCCGGCAATCGCCGGGGCGCCGAAGGTATCGGAGCCGGCCCAGCCGTTCAGGGCGAAGTTGCTGAAGCTGAAGGCAGGCGCGACCACGCCCATAAACACCAGCAGTTCAGCGACGGCGAGCACGCACACCACCAGTTCGAAGGTGGCGGCCAGTTTCACGCCGAGGATGTTGAGGCCCATGAAGACGATATAGGCGCCGACGGCGGCGTGTTTCGGGTCCAGTGCTGGAAACTGCACATTCAGGTAGGCGCCGATGGCCAAGGCGATGGCGGGGGGCGCAAAGACGAATTCGATCAATGTCGCGAGCCCGGCGATTAAGCCACCTTTCTCGCCAAAAGCGCGACGGCTGTAGGCAAACGGCCCGCCTGCGTGAGGAATGGCGGTGGTCAGTTCGGTGAAGCTGAAGATAAAGCAGGTGTACATTGCGGCGACCATCAATGAGGTCACCAGGAAGCCCAAGGTCCCGGCGACGCCCCAGCCATAGCTCCAGCCGAAATATTCCCCGGAAATCACCAGCCCGACCGCAATACCCCATAAGTGCAGGGTGCCCAAGGTGGGTTTGAGTTGTGTGTTCATTGTGTTGCTCTCCCTGAACCGGTTGGAATGATTCAAGGTGTTGCAGCGGACATGCCAGGCTGGGAATCATTGTCGTAAAGCTGCGCAACTGTCGCGCTGGGGATGGTTTGGCGTTTGAACATGTCCGGTATCGCACCAGATAAGTGCGGGAGTGGCTGTGCGGGCCTCATCGGGGGCAAGCCCCCTCCCACACTTGGCCTGCGTATACCGGTCAAAATGTGGGAGGGGGCTTGCCCCCGATGAGGCCTTCCCAATCACCAAAAATCTCTCTGTAACCTGCGTATAAACCCACTCTTTACGCCGTCTTTACGCCCCACCCACACCCTCGCTCTCGTTCCTTTACACCACTCCTGCCGACAATTGCCCTACACGCGGCACTCGCCGCTAAACGGAGAGACTTCCATGAGCGTTCTGGACGGGGTGTCACTGCTATTGGCCGTGGCGCTGTTCATTTATCTGCTGGTTGCGCTGTTACGCGCGGATCGGAACTAGGAGCGGGCTATGCACAGTTATGACTATTGGCTGATCATCGCCTTCTTCGCCGTGGTACTGGTGCCGGCACCGTTCCTGGGGCGGTTCTATTACAAGGTGATGGAGGGGCAGCGCACCTGGCTCACGCCGGTATTGGGCCCGGTGGAACGTGCCTGTTATCGCCTGTCGGGCGTGGATGAGCAGCAAGAACAAAGCTGGCAGAAATACATGCTGGCCTTGCTCGCGTTCAACCTCGCGGGCTTTTTGCTGTTGTTCGCGATCCTGCTGTTCCAGGACTACCTCCCACTGAACCCGCAGAAATTGCCGGGGCAGGAGTGGACCCTGGCCTTCAACACCGCGGTCAGTTTCATGACCAACACCAACTGGCAGTCCTACAGCGGTGAGGCATCCCTGAGTTACCTCAGCCAGATGGCCGGCCTGACGGTGCAGAACTTCGTCAGCGCGGCGACCGGTCTGGCGGTCTTGGTCGCGCTTTGCCGTGGGATCGGTCGCAAATCCACCAAGACGCTGGGCAACTTCTGGGTCGATATGACCCGCGCCACGCTCTACGGCCTGCTGCCGTTGTGCCTGGTGCTGGCGTTGTTCCTAGTGTGGCAGGGCGTGCCGCAGACCTTCGCTCACTACGTTGACGCCGTGACAATGCAAGGCGTGGATCAAGTGATTCCCCTGGGCCCGGCGGCGAGCCAGATTGCGATCAAGCAATTGGGCACCAACGGCGGCGGCTTCTTCGGTGTCAACTCGGCACACCCGTTTGAAGACCCGACCGCATGGGCCAACCTGTTTGAGTTGGCGGCCATCATCCTGATCCCGGTGGCGCTGGTGTTCACCTTCGGCCACTACGTCAAAGACCTGCGTCAGAGCCGCGCGATCCTCGGCTGCATGCTGGCGCTGTTCCTGATCGGCGGCGCGACCTCGTTGTGGGCCGAATACCAGCCCAATCCGACCCTCAATAATCCGGCCGTGGAGCAAACCGCGCCGCTGGAAGGCAAGGAAGCACGCTTCGGCACCACCGGTACGGTGCTGTGGTCGGTGACGACGACGGCGGCGTCCAACGGTTCGGTCAACGGCATGCAGGACAGCCTCAACCCCCTCAGCGGCATGGTTGCGCTGGTCAACATGATGGTCGGCGAAGTGATCTTCGGCGGCGTCGGCGCCGGCATGTACGGCATGTTGCTCAACGTGTTGATTGCGGTGTTCCTCGCCGGCCTGATGATCGGCCGCACCCCGGAATACCTGGGCAAAAAGCTACAGGCCAAGGAAGTGCAATTGCTGGTCGTGACCCTCTTGGTGATGCCGGTTGGCGTGCTGGTGCTCGGCGCCATTGCCGCGAGCCTGCCCGGCCCGGCCGGTGCCATCAGTAACCCTGGCCCCCACGGTTTCAGCCAGTTGCTCTACGCCTACACCTCGGCCAGTGCTAACAACGGCTCGGCATTCGGCGGTTTCAGCGCCAACACGCCGTTCCACAACCTGATGCTGGGCCTGGGCATGTTGATCGGCCGCTTCGGCTACATCCTTCCGGTACTGGCCCTGGCCGGCAGCCTGGCGATGAAGAAGACCGCACCGATTGGCCAGAACAGCTTCCCGACCCACGGCCCGCTGTTCGTGACCCTGTTGACCGTGACCATTTTGCTGGTGGGCGGCCTGACTTTCCTGCCAACGCTGGCGTTAGGCCCCATCGCTGAACACTTGAGCATGGGCTTCTAGTAAAGGGATATGAAAATGAATATGCCTGCAAAAAACGCGGCCCCGGTCAAAACCCAGGAGCCCGCCAAAACCGCCATTTCAGCCCTGTGGCGCCCGGCGCTGGTCCAGGCGTTCGTCAAGCTGGACCCGCGTCAACTGCAACGCTCGCCGGTGATGCTGGTGGTCGAGCTGACCGCCATCCTCACCACCGTGCTGTGCTTCGTGCCTGACACCGCCGTGCCGACGTTCGTCGCGGTGCAGATTGCCGTGTGGTTGTGGTTCACCGTGCTCTTCGCCAACTTCGCCGAAGCCTTGGCCGAAGGGCGTGGCAAAGCGCGTGCCGACAGCCTCAAGGCGGGTAGCGAAGGCCTGAGCGCACGCCGCAAGGAGGCGGATGGCAGCTTCAAGGTCGTGCCGGCCACCAGCCTGCGCAAAGGCGATGTGGTACGCGTCGCCGCCGGGGAAATGATCCCCGGTGACGGCGAAGTCATCGAAGGTATTGCGGCGGTCAACGAAGCGGCGATCACCGGGGAGTCCGCACCGGTGATCCGTGAGTCCGGCGGCGACCGTTCGGCCGTCACCGGCAACACCCGCCTGGTCTCGGATTGGCTGCTGATCCGCATCACCGCCAACCCCGGCGAGTCCACACTCGACCGTATGATCGCCTTGGTGGAAGGCGCCAAACGCCAGAAAACTCCCAACGAAGTGGCGCTGGATATCCTGCTGATCGGCCTGACCCTGATCTTCCTGTTGGTGGTGGTAACCCTGCAACCGTTCGCCCACTTCGCCAATGGCAGCTTGCCGCTGGTGTTCCTGGTCGCACTGCTGGTGACGCTGATTCCTACCACCATCGGCGGCTTGTTGTCGGCCATCGGTATCGCCGGCATGGACCGCCTGGTGCGCCTCAATGTCATCGCCAAGTCCGGGCGTGCCGTGGAAGCGGCGGGCGACGTGCATGTGTTGCTGCTGGACAAGACCGGCACCATCACCTTTGGTAACCGTCGCTGCGCGGCGGTGGTCGCGGCGCCTGGCGTCAGTGGCAAGGAAGTGGCCGAAGGCGCGTTGTTTGCCTCGCTGGCGGATGGCACGGCGGAAGGTAAGTCCATCGTCGAATACCTGCGCGCCTTGCACCCTCAGGCCGAGCCGACTGCGGACGAGCTGACGGCCGTGCCGTTCAGTGCCGAAACGCGGTTGTCCGGTGTCGATTATCAGGGCCGCGTATTTCGCAAAGGCGCGGTGGATTCGCTGTTGGCGTTCATCGGTCTACAACGTCGCGACCTGCAGCCCGCGCTGTCGCGGGAAATCGACAAGATCGCCCAAAGCGGCGGCACCCCGTTGCTGGTGTGTGCCGATGGCAAGTTGCTCGGCGCGATCCACCTGAAGGACGTGGTCAAGCCCGGCATTCGTGAGCGCTTCGCTGAACTGCGCAAACTGGGCATCCGCACCGTGATGGTCACCGGCGACAACCCGCTGACCGCTGCCGCGATTGCGGCCGAAGCGGGCGTGGATGATGTGCTGGCCGAAGCCACGCCGGAGAAAAAACTCGCGCGCATTCGCCATGAACAGAACGACGGTCGCCTGGTGGCGATGTGCGGTGACGGCGCCAATGACGCCCCGGCGCTGGCCCAGGCGGACGTCGGCATGGCCATGAATGACGGCACTCAGGCCGCTCGCGAAGCCGCCAACATGGTCGACCTCGACAGCGACCCGACCAAGCTGCTGGACGTGGTGCAGATCGGCAAGGAATTGCTGGTGACCCGTGGCGCGCTGACCACCTTCTCCATCGCCAACGACGTGGCCAAGTACTTCGCGATCCTGCCGGCGTTGTTCGCCTCGATCTACCCGCAACTCGGCGTGCTCAACGTGATGCACTTGCAGAGCCCGCAGAGCGCGATTCTCTCCGCCATCGTGTTTAACGCCTTGATCATTGTGGTGCTGATTCCGTTGGCGCTGCGCGGTGTGCGTGTGCAGGCGGCGAGTGCGGCGGCGTTGCTGCGGCGCAACCTGTTGATCTACGGGCTGGGCGGGATTCTGGTGCCGTTCGTGGGCATCAAGGCGATCGACATGCTGCTGACTGCGCTGCACCTGGTGTAACCGAACCCTTCTTGTGTGGCGAGGGAGCTTGCTCCCGTTGGACCGCGCAGCGGTCCCAAGCTCTGCGGCTGCTACGCAGCCGAACGGGAGCTAGCTCCCTCGCCACAGGGGTTTCTCGACTGAATTGAGGATTTGAATATGTCCAACATTGTCCGCCCGGCCCTGAGCCTGCTGGTGCTCATGACCCTGATCACTGGCGTCGCCTACCCATTGGTGGTGACCGGCGTCGCCCAAGTGGCTTTCCCGGACCAGGCCAATGGCAGTCTGGTACGCGACGCCAGCGGCAAAGTGCGCGGTTCCAGCCTGATCGCCCAGGACTTTACCGGCGACGGCTGGTTCCACCCGCGTCCGTCTGCCGGTGCTTTTGCGACGGTTTCCAGCAGCGCCAGTAACCTCGGCCCAAGCAACCCGGCGCTGGCGACGCGTATCTTCGATGACGCAAGCAAACAGTTAGTGCCGAGCCAGGGGCCGGTGCCCTTGGTATCGCTGACTACCTCTGGCAGCGGTCTTGATCCACACTTGCCACCCCAGGCGATTGCCTATCAACTGGCGCGGGTGGCGGCGGCGCGGAATGTGCCGGTGTCGACCCTGCAGCGGTTGCTGGATGAACACATCGAAAGCCCGTTGGTGGGCCCGCCGGTGGTGAATGTGCTGGCGCTGAATATGGCCCTGGAAAAGTTGTAGACAGTGGCTCCGGCATCGCGGGCAAGCCAGCTCCCACAGGGGAATGCATTCCAAGTGTGGGAGTGGGCTTGCCCGCGATGGCGGCCTGAGGTGCAACCAATAAACATCTGAAGGAACCCGAGCATGAGCGACTCCGGCCGCGCCGACGCCCTGTTAGCCGATCTGCCCCGGGACGGCCGTGGCCGGCTCAAAGTTTTCCTCGGCGCTGCGCCGGGGGTGGGCAAGACCTACGCGATGCTCCAGGCCGCGCACACGCAGTTGCGCCAAGGTGTGCGGTTGGTTGCCGGCGTGGTCGAAACCCATGGTCGCGCCGAGACCGAAGCGTTGCTCAGCGGCCTGCCACAGCAACCCTTGCTGCGCAGCGAATACCGCGGCGTGATGCTCGAAGAAATGGACCTCGACGGCCTGCTCGCCGCCAAGCCCAGGCTGGTGTTGGTGGACGAACTGGCCCACAGCAACGCCCCCGGCAGTCGCCACGAAAAACGCTGGCAAGATATCCAGGAATTGCTTGCCGCCGGCATCAACGTGTTTACCACGGTCAACGTCCAGCACTTGGAAAGCCTCAACGACCAAGTGCGCGGTATCACCGGCGTGCAGGTGCGCGAAACCTTGCCGGACTGGGTGCTGCAAGAGGCCGACGAACTGCTGCTGATCGACCTGCCATCCCGCGAATTGCTGGAGCGCTTGCGCGATGGCAAGGTCTACGTACCGGAACAGGCCCGCGCGGCCATCGATGCGTTTTTCACCCAGACCAACCTGATGGCCCTGCGCGAGTTGGCGATGCAAACCGCCGCCGCCCACGTCGATGACGATCTGGCCCAGGGTTATCGCCAACTGGGCCAGTCCGCGCCGGCAGTGCGCGGGCGCTTGCTGGTGGGTGTGGATGGCGACGCGCAGGCTGAACGCCTGGTGCGCCATGCCAGCCGCGTTGCCCAGCGTCGCCATTTGCCGTGGAGCCTGGTGCATATCGACAACGGCCGGGCGCGGGATGAGCAGTCGAGGCTACGGCTGCAGAATGCCCAGCAACTGGCCGAACGCCTGGGCGGTGAGGTGGTGTTGCTGCGGGCGGGGGAGGTGGCCAAGACGCTGATCCAGCATGCCGCCGAACGCCGTGCCAGCTTGTTGCTGGTGGGGCAATCGCGGATGCGTTGGCGGCGTCGGTTATTCGGGGGTGGCCTGGCCGCGCGCTTGCTGCGTCATGCGCGGGGTCTGGAAATCAACATCCTCGACAGCGACGACATGCCCGCGTCGCCCCGTTTGCCGGAGGTGCGCGGGCTGGTGTGGTTCGACTACGCACTGGCGGTCGTGGCGACGGTGGTTGCGGCGGCAGTGGCTTGGGCGGTGTCCAGCGTGTTGCCGTTGCCGAATATCTCGCTGGTGTTCCTGGCCGCGGTATTGCTGGTGGCGGTGCGCAGCAGCCTGGGGCCGTCTTTGGTGTGTGCGGGGTTGTCGTTCATGACCTACGACTTCCTGTTTATCCCACCGAATTTTTCCTTCGCCATCCAGCGCGAAGAAGACGTGCTGACCCTGTTGTTCTTTCTGTTGATGGCGGCGCTGACGGGTAACCTGGCTGCGCGCCAACGCCGCCAGTTGCAGGCGCTGCGCGATACCCAGGAAGAAACCAGCGAACTGCTGGACCTGTCACGCAAACTCACCGCCGCTACCGATCGCCAGGCAGTGATCAGCGCGGCGGCGCATCATTTGGAAGGCTGGAGCGACCTCGACCTGTGCCTGGTCAACCGCGACGGCCAGGGCGGCTGGGCGATCGAGACCGGGGGCCCGCTGACGCTGACCGAAGCCGAGCGCGCCGCCGCCGACTGGGCCTGGCAGCACGATCAACCGGCGGGCATGGGCACCGGCACGTTGCCGTTCGGGCGTTGGTGGTGGTGGCCGCTGTCGGGCGAAGAGGGCCCGCTGGGGTTGCTGGGGGTCAGTCCCAAGCCCGGTCTGGAATTGAGCGGTCAACGCCGTCGCTTGCTGACCGCCTTGAGCCAACCGCTGGCCCAGGCACTGGCGCGGGCGCAACTGGCCCAGGAGCTTGAGTCCGCTCGGCTGCATGGCGAAACCGAACAACTGCGCAGTGCGTTGCTGGCTTCGGTGTCCCATGATTTGCGCACGCCGCTGACCTCCATGCGCGGCAGCATCGACAGCCTGCTGGCACTCGGTGAGGCCATTCCCCTGGAGGATCGCCGCGAATTGCTCGAGGGCACCCGCGATGAGGCCGAGCGCCTGGATCGCTATATCCAGAACTTGCTGGACATGACACGCCTTGGCCACGGTGCGTTGAAACTGGCGCGGGATTGGGTCTCGCCGGGCGATATCGTCGGCAGCGCCCTCGGTCGTTTGCGGGCGGTATTGGCGCCGTTGCAGGTGAGTGCCGATGTGCCGCCGGAGCTGCCGTTGTTGTATGTGCATGCCGCGTTGATCGAGCAGGCCCTGGTGAATGTGCTGGAAAACGCCGCACGCTTTTCACCGCCGCAAGGCCGCTTGCAACTGAGTGCCGGGGTGTTGGATAACCAGCTGTTTTTCGCCGTGGCTGATGAGGGCCCCGGGATTCCCGAAGACGAGCGCGCAAAGATCTTTGACATGTTCTACACCGCCGCTCGCGGTGATCGAGGCGGGCAGGGCACAGGCCTGGGCCTGGCGATCTGCCAAGGCATGGTCGGTGCTCACGGTGGGCATATCAGCGTGGCCGACGGTATCGACGGGCGCGGCACCTGCATCACCTTGTTCCTGCCCTTGCCGACACAGCCTGGCCTGGAGCGCGAGGCATGAGCTACCCTGCTTTCTCCACGGATTTTGATTGGACACCATGAGCCAGACCGCGACGATTTTGGTCATTGATGACGAACCGCAGATCCGCAAATTCCTGCGCATCAGCCTGGCCTCCCAGGGCTACAAAGTGATCGAGGCCGGCACCGGCACCGAAGGCCTGGCCCAGGCGGCGCTGAGCAAGCCGGACTTGCTGGTGCTCGACCTTGGCCTGCCGGACATGGACGGCCAGCAGGTGCTGCGCGAATTCCGCGAATGGTCGACGGTGCCGGTGCTGGTGCTGTCGGTACGGGCCAGCGAAGGGCAGAAGGTCGAGGCCCTCGACAGCGGTGCCAATGACTATGTGACCAAACCCTTCGGCATCCAGGAGTTTCTCGCCCGTGTGCGCGCGTTGCTGCGTCAGGCCCCGGCCGGTGAAGCGCAGGAAGCGGCCTTGAGTTTTGGCCCGTTGACGGTGGACCTGGCCTATCGCCGGGTGCTGCTGGACGGGGCGGAAGTGGCGTTGACCCGCAAGGAATATGCGGTGCTGGCGCAACTGGCACGGCATCCGGGGCGGGTGATTACCCAGCAACAGTTACTCAAGGATATCTGGGGGCCGACCCATACCGAAGACAGCCATTACTTGCGCATTGTGGTGGGGCATCTGCGGCAGAAACTGGCGGATGACCCGACCCAGCCAAGGTTTATCGTGACTGAGGCGGGGGTGGGGTATCGGTTGTTAGGCGGGTAGATCGTTGGTGCTTGCTCTGGCGTCATCGCAGGCAAGCCAGCTCCCACAGGGAAATGCATTCCAAATGTGGGAGCTGGCTTGCCTGCGATGGGGCCATCAGCATCACCAACGATCTCAGCGCTGCTCACTCTCATAGCGATCCAACGTGTCACTGGCAATCTCCCGGCCCAGCGCGATCAACTCCGGCGCCTTGTAGAACTCGAAAAACCGACACACGCGCTTTGGCACGTTAATCAACACATCCGGCGGATAACCGGCAATCTTGTACTGCGCCAGCGACGTCTGCATCACCTCGAAGCTCTGGTTGATCAGGTCGAGCAGCGACGCCGGGCCGACGTTATCGATGATGAACGAACCGGTCGCCGACTTGGGGGCGCCGGGCTTTTCCGGCGCGGCGGCGGGTTGCTGGGACTCGGGCTCGGCAGACTCCAGCCACGGGTTGATCTCCGCCGCCTGGGCCTCCAAGGCTTCCTGCTCCAGCTTCATCAGTTGTTCGGCCTGCTTGCGGCGAAACGGCAAGTGCGAACCGAGTGATTTCGCCAAGTTGTTGAAGCGACTCTTGAACGCTGGCGGGCGCTGGATCACCGGCAACTGGTAGTGCTTCTGGTTGGTGGCATTAAGGTTGACCGCGATGATCAAGTCACAGTGGCTCGACACCACCGGCACGATGGGCAGAGGGTTGAGCAAGCCGCCGTCGACCAGCATGCGATTGCCTTGCATCACCGGAGTAAACAGGCTGGGAATCGCCGCCGAGGCGCGCATGGCCTGGTGCAGGCAGCCTTCCTGGAACCAGATCTCCTGCTGGTTGGTGAGGTCGGTGGCGACGGCGGTGTAGGGGATGCGCAGCTCTTCGATATTGATCTCGCCGACGATCTTGCGGATCTGCCCGAAGACTTTCTCGCCACGAATGGCCCCCAAGCGAAAACTCACGTCGACCAGGCGCAGCACGTCGAGGTAGTCGAGGCTTTCAATCCAGTTCCGATATTCATCCAGTTTGCCGGCGGCGTAGATCCCGCCGACGACTGCCCCCATGGAACACCCGGCGATACAGGCAATGTCATAGCCACGCCGTTCGATTTCCTCGATCACGCCGATATGCGCGTAGCCCCGGGCCCCGCCGGAGCCCAGCACCAAGGCAACACGTTTATTCATGGTCCATGTCCTCCCCAAGGCAGGTGCCCACAATGCACCCATTGAGGGGGCGGCTTCAATCTTCGCGGGGCCTGCAATATTTTTCCAGGATAGCCGCAGTGCTCGGGTATGCTCTGGTATTGCTGCGGTACTGCTTTGCTATAGGTACTATCGATTTCAGGCTAAGGACAGGCACTTTTCCATGTAGGCAACGTCTACAGCGTACGACTGTTTTTTCTTTATTTTGAGGTGTCATCGATGAAAGCCTGGATGTGTGTGCCTGTGATCGTGTTGGCCCTTGCCGGTTGCGCCGGGAAAACCGCGTATCGCGATAGCTGCGGCTCGCAACTGGACGCCGCCTGGAAAGAGCTGGACTTGGCCAAGGCGGAAGGTTTTGCCGGGACCGTGAGCTATTCCAAAGCCTTGTCTTTGTTGACAGGGGCCAAGACCCAGCAACAGTTCGAGGCGTTTGAAGGCTGCTCCAACAAGGCCGAGAAAGCGCGGTTCTATATCCGAGAGTCTCGCGCAGGGCGTTAACCTGCTGTGAGTAGGACATTTCATCAGCTAGCGAGGGCAGAATGTCAGCTTTGGTCGATCAGTTAGTCGCTCAGGTCATTGGCCTGGAAGTAGGGTTACTGAGCTGCCAGGCTCGCCTCGCCGCCGTCACCGACGATGAAGCCCTGCACGACCTGCGCACCACCGTGCGCCGTTTGCGCAGTTTGTTGCGCCCCTTGCGTGGGTTGCCTGGGGTTGAGCAGCTTGAATCGGCCGCCCGTACTGTCGGCCAATTGACGACGCCGCTACGCGACCGCGAGGTGCTGGCGGCTTATTTACTCCAGCAGGGTCATCACGAGGCCGCCGACCGGCGACTGCGCCTGCAACCCGCTGCTTATCGCCAAGTGGCGCAGAGCCCGGAGCTCGCGCATTTGCTGCTGATCCTCGACGCTTTCCCACGTTTTATCCGGGCCTCTGAACACCAGAAATTGCTCAAAGGTTTGCGTGCTCGCATCGAAAAACGCTTGGCCAAGCAATGGCAGAAGCTCGATGAAGCGTTGAAGGACCCCGACCATGATCGCCATCGCCTGCGGTTGTTGATCAAGCGTGTGCGTTACGCCGCTGAGGCTTACCCCGAATTGGACAAGTTGCCTGCCAACGCCCTGTCGCGGCTGAAAAAGGCCCAAGGCGCCTTGGGGGATTGGCATGATTGCTGGCAATGGTTGGCGCAAGCCGAGCATCAGGCGGATCTGCAACCTTGTGTTGCGGTGTGGCATCGCACCATGGCCAAGGCTGAAGGGCAGGCGGATCGGGTGCTGGACAAACTCAGCGCCGATTGTTTCTGAGCCGGTCCGGCTTTTGGCCGGAATAGGCGCTGTACCTGGCCGGTTCGATGGTTAAGATCGCTCATCTGTTCCTCTTGATGTGAGACCGCTATGCGCTTTAGTGATTTGCTCGATGCCGCCCGTAGCAACCCGCTGGATGTCACCATCCCCGCCGAATGGGCCCAGGGTCGCGCGACCTTTGGTGGGTTGGTCGCCGCATTGCAATACGAAGCCCTGCGTGCCCAAGTGCCGGCCGATCGCCCGCTGCGGTCGCTGGCAATCACCTTCGTCGGCCCTGTAGCGCCCGACGTTTGCGCCAGTTATCAAGTCGAAGTGTTACGCGAAGGCAAAGCGGTCAGCCAGTTGCTCGGCCGCGTGGTGCAGAACGGAGAAGTGGCAACGTTGGTACAAGCCAGTTTTGGCGCGTCCCGTGAGTCGGAAATTGCGGTTGAGAGTCAAGCACCACCCGTGTTCAAACACTGGGATGAGTGCCAGGAGCTGCCCTATATCAAGGGCGTCACCCCCGAATTCATGCGCCACCTGGCAATGCGCTGGAGCGTCGGCGGCTTGCCGTTCACCGGCAACAAATCCCGCGATATGGGCGGTTGGGTGCGGTTACGTGGAGATGTGAAAGAAGAGCCACTGACGGAGGCACATATACTCGCCCTGGTCGATGCCTGGCCCCCGGCACTGTTGCCGCACCTCAAAAAACCGGCACCGGGCAGCACCCTGACGTGGACCATCGAATTCATCCAGCCCCTGCAAGACCTCACGACTCTCGACTGGTGCCAGTACTACGTCAACATCGAGCACGCCCGCGACGGCTACGGCCATGCCGCAGCGGCGCTATGGAGCCCGACCGGCGAACTCATCGCCATCAGCCGCCAGACCGTGGTGGTCTTCGCCTGACCTCAATGCCTGTGGCGCTGCCGCCAGGCACGCCACCAGCCACCGCTCAACACAAAACGCGGAAAGGTCACGAACTGCTCGACCACCAGGCGTTGTACCGCATCATTACGGTCACTGAACGGCTCACTGGCCTGGGCTTCCAGGCTATGGCCATGCCGCTGCAGCGCCAAGCCGGCCAGGATACCGACAACCCCGATGGCAAAACTGGCCAGGCTCAGGCTGAACACACCGGACACGATCAACAGAAACCCGATGATAAACAGCGGCACGGCAATCAGGTGCAACGCCAGGTTGGTCGGGTGCTGATGGTTCTGCGGGTAGTTACGCCATTGCCAGGCGGGGAGATTGGGATGACGTTTGCCCATGATGGTGAATCCTCTGTCCGTTGAAACAACATGGAGAGAGTTTAGGCGGGGTTGGGTGGGGGGGCGAATTGGGGTTGGCTATGGGGTCTATAGCCTTAGCGGGAAAAAATAGAGATCCATTAGTAATCCAAGATTCAGCTTTTGATTGGGCGCGCACGTAAAATAAATAAATGTCGTCGTTGCCCATACAGGCTAACTGTGGATATACGCGTAGACACCTTCCTGCTGAATTTCTTCCAAGTTCATTTTTTTTATTGTTTCGTTCAGAAACGGTAGATGTTCTGAATGGCAAATGAGTTGGGCCACGCCATGTGTTTCTGCATCATAGAATCTGAAAGAAATAGAATGCTCATCAGCAAGTATTAATTTAAAGTCTTCAGTTTTTGAAATGTCTGTGAGCTGACTTAAGTTTTGCCATAAGTTTTCAAGAGTGCTGTTGCTTTCTTGCATCAGTGTTACGGATGTTCGATAGCAGGCCATACTATTAGGATCTATGTGAAATGGATCAGGATCTAAGTGAATTACTCTAGAGTAAATTCCGGTTGATTCATTTTTTCTGAAAATATCTCCTGGTTGGGAGCTTTTGGCGAAGTTTTTTAGTGAAAGATACTCTTGAGTCTTACTGTAGTACGGTAATAGTTTCGTGTGCCATTGTACAATATTTGGCCATTTTTTCGTAAGTAAAGAGCTGAACTCACACCAGGCTTTCCAAGCGCCTGCGTAATCTTGGTGAAGCAGTGTGACCGTAATATAGTTTTCATCATTGCTAGGGTGTAACTGGTCCCAGGGATGTATGCCTAGCTCTCTGATAAATACTGCTTCCATTTTTTATTTCCTGAAGTATGAGTGGTTGTCTGTGTGGTTTTTTAATGGGACTGCATTTCCGTCAATGGTGGCCTTCGTATTGAAGTGTGGACCAAGGTTTCCTTTTTTGTGGCCAAGTGAGTGTTCCTGAATCTCTATTTGGAGCTCTTTTAGTTCAAATATATACACCCTGCCCATCGTGTGTTGGTCTTGATCTTTGATCTTTTCTCGACGTATTTGAATTGGGTGTTGATTTTTTGGAACTCCACCTATTGCTTTTGCTCTTTTAAATGCACCACGTCTAGATAGTTTGCTATCAGCGCCCTTAGGGAGCTCCGCATCGCCTTCGTCTACCTTGGCAGGTTTTCCCGGCTCGTCAGCGTTGTGTGTTGATTTACATCCATTACCGCCAGGGCACGTGCTTAAGCCTAGCGGATCCACCCATCCCGTAGGATTACGCGCGTACTGATATCCATTGATTCCACCCGCCAGCTTCACCGGGTCCGGTGTTAGGTAACGGCCAACATCCGGATTGTAGTAGCGATGGCGGTTGTAGTGCAGTTCGCTTTCTTGATCGAAGTACTGGCCCTGGAAGCGCAGCGGGTTATCAATTTTTCCGATGTCGAGCCGGGTGATTTCGCCGTAGGCGCGGTAGTGCGCGGACCAGACGATTTCCCCTTCGGTGTCGGTGAGTTCTTGTGGGGTGCCGAGGTGGTCGAGTTGGTAATGGTAGGCCTTGGTTTCATTTGGGCCGAAGCCTTCCAGCAGGACGAGCGGGCGGAAGGTTTCGGGTTCGTAGACATAGCTGCGGTGACGGTCCGCGTGGTGCTCGGCGATGAGTGTGTCGCCTTGCCAGAAGAACTCGGTGGTTACGTCGCCGACAGTTTTGCTGATACGCCGCCCGAACGGGTCGTAGCGGTAGCTGGCGG
>NZ_JBYVMD010000052.1:0-40496 GCF_058145955.1 Pseudomonas sp. A39 | reverse complement strand
TGTTCCAGAGCTGGGGTTACGAGTTTGTCGTGACCCCCCATATCGAGTACCTGGAATCCCTGCTGACCGGCGCGGGCCAGGACCTGGATCTGCGCACCTTCAAGGTCATCGACCCGCAATCGGGCCGGCAAATGGGGTTCCGTGCCGATATCACGCCGCAAGTGGCGCGCATTGATGCGCACACCCTGCGCCGTGAAGGTCCGAGCCGCCTGTGCTATGCCGGCAGCGTGCTGCATGCGCAGCCGCGTGCATTGTCGTCTTCACGCAGTCCGATCCAGTTGGGCGCCGAGTTGTACGGTGACGCCAGCCCGAGCAGCGACGTTGAAGTGATCAGCCTGATGCTGGCCATGCTGCAACTGGCTGACGTGCCGGATGTCCACATGGACCTGGGTCACGTCGGTATCTACCGTGGCCTGGCCCGTGCGGCCGGGTTGTCCGGTGAAGTGGAGCAACAGTTGTTCGATGCCCTGCAACGCAAGGCTATCGATGAAGTTATCGCGCTGACCGAGGGCGTGCCTGCGGATCTCGCCGGCATGCTGCGTGCGCTGGTGAACCTGTGTGGCGGCCGTGAAGTGCTGGTAGCTGCGCGTGAGCGCCTGGCCAATGCGCCGGCGCCGGTACTGGCGGCACTGGACGACGTGCTGGCCATTGCCGAGCAACTGTCGGCGCGCTTCCCGCAGTTGCCGCTGTATTTTGACCTGGGTGAGTTGCGCGGCTACCACTACCACACCGGTGTGGTGTTCGCGGTATTTGTACCGGGTGTTGGCCAAGCCATCGCCCAAGGCGGTCGTTATGACGATATCGGCGCCGACTTCGGTCGTGCGCGTCCGGCCACCGGTTTTTCCACCGATTTGAAAACCCTGGTGACCCTGGGGCGTGCTGAGGTCGAGCTGCCGTCTGGTGGCATCTGGATGCCCGACAGTACGGACGCAGCACTCTGGCAGCAGGTTTGCCAGTTGCGCAGTGAGGGTCAGCGTGTTGTCCAGGCCTTGCCTGGCCAGCCATTGGCCGCCGCCCGTGAAGCGGACTGCGACCGGCAATTGATTCTGCAGAACGGGCTTTGGCAAGTATCGCCACTGGCTTCTTGAGTTTTCCTGCCGGCCCATCGCCGGCACCAAGTTTGCGCGAATGAGGACAAGTGTTATGGGTAAGAATGTCGTAGTCCTGGGCACCCAATGGGGTGATGAGGGCAAAGGCAAGATCGTTGATCTGCTGACCGAACATGCTGCCGCCGTAGTGCGCTACCAAGGTGGCCACAATGCTGGCCACACCCTGGTCATCGATGGCGAAAAAACCGTTTTGCACCTGATTCCGTCGGGCGTACTGCGCGAAGGCGTGCAGTGCCTGATCGGCAACGGCGTGGTGGTTGCACCTGACGCCCTGTTGCGCGAGATCACCAAGCTGGAAGAGAAAGGCGTACCGGTGCGCGAGCGCCTGCGTATCAGCCCATCCTGCCCGCTGATCCTGTCCTTCCACGTTGCGCTGGACCAGGCCCGTGAAAAGGCCCGTGGCGAGCTGAAGATCGGCACTACCGGTCGCGGTATCGGCCCGGCTTACGAAGATAAAGTTGCACGTCGTGGCCTGCGTGTGGGCGACCTGCTCAACATGCCGCGCTTTGAAGACAAGCTGCGTGAACTGGTGGATTACCACAACTTCATGCTGGTGGGTTACTACAAAGAGCCGGCCATCGAGTTTGAAAAGACCCTGGCTGAGTGCAAGGAATACGCTGAGCTGCTCAAGCCGCTGATGCTCGACGTGACGGCTGAGCTGCACGACCTGCGTCGCGCCGGCAAAGACATCATGTTCGAAGGCGCCCAGGGGTCCCTGCTGGACATCGACCACGGCACCTACCCGTACGTGACCAGCTCCAACACCACCGCGGGCGGCGTTGCGACCGGTTCGGGTGTTGGTCCGATGTTCCTGGACTACATCCTGGGCATCACCAAGGCTTACACCACGCGTGTGGGTTCGGGTCCGTTCCCGACTGAGCTGTTCGACGAAGTCGGTGCGCACTTGGCCAAGCAAGGTCATGAGTTCGGTGCGACCACTGGCCGTGCGCGTCGTTGCGGCTGGTTCGACGCGGTTATCCTGCGTCGCGCTATCGATGTGAACAGCATCTCGGGCATCTGCTTCACCAAGCTGGATGTGCTCGACGGTCTGGAAACCATCAACATCTGCGTCGGCTACAAAGACGCAGACGGTAACGATGTTGCCCCGACTGACGCTGACAGCTACGTGGGCTTGCAGCCGGTGTACGAAGAAGTGCCGGGCTGGACCGAATCGACCGTGGGCGCCAAGACCCTGGAAGAGTTGCCGGCTAACGCCCGTGCGTACATCAAGCGCGTTGAAGCGCTGATCGGCGCACCGATCGACATTATTTCGACGGGCCCGGACCGCAACGAGACCATCGTTCTGCGTCACCCGTTCGCTTAATAAGCTGTTGATGTAAAAAGCAAAGGGCTCCTTCGGGAGCCCTTTGTCGTATCTGCTCGCCAAGCGGCACGACCCTTGCTGTGTTTCTCTTTTTCGCGGTGCTATCAAATTAATGGCACCCGTGGTGGAGGGATTCCCGATGTCTGCCGTTCTCTCATTGTTACAAAGCCGTCTGTTGCGGCCGGTGTTCGTTACCCTAGGTATCGCTCTTTTAGTGCAAGTGCTGGTGGCCGTCGCTCTAACCCGGAGCACGGTCACGGCGTTGGAAGCGGATTTGGGCAATCGCCTGGGAATCGACAGCCAGAAGCTGTCCGGCGAATTGGCCCAGGCCGGCAAGGAAGTCACCTCCAGCCTGGACAGCCTGTCCACCAGCACCCGTCAGCGTCTGACGGCGGGGCTGTCGACCCGCCTGCAGGAAGAGCAGAAGCAACTGCGTGCGACCTTGGAAAAAGACCTGCAGGACTCCGCCAATGACATGGCGCAGTTACTGGCCTCAGTGGCGCCCCGCGCCATGTGGGACAGCGACGTGCCGACGTTGTCGGAGTTTGCTCGACGCGCCCAGCGCAATCCCAATGTGCTGTTTGTGGTCTACGACGACGCGGCTGGCGAGCACCTGACCCGCTACCTCAACCGTGAAAACCCGATCAATCAGGCGCTGCTGGCAAAGGGCGCCGGTGACCGTGCACTGGATAAAGTGCTGGATGCGGCTAAGAGCGACTCTTCTGTTTACTACGTGGAAGCATCCATCAGCCCCAATGGGGTAGAGATCGGCAAGGTGCGCATGGGCGTTTCGACCGCCTCGGTTGAAGCGGATCTGCAAGCGCTCGACAAGCGCTTCGCAGCCCTGATCGCCAGCGGTGATCAACTCGTCGGCGATAGCCTCAAGGGTGCGGCAGCCGACAGCGCTGCTGCCATGGGCGCCCGTTTGCAGTCCGCCCAAGCCACCGCCACCCAGATGACCGCCAACACCACCAGCGCCGTTCAGGACGCTGCTGGCACCTTGCGCTGGCGCATCGGCATGGGGCTTGCGCTGGTCGGTCTAGGCGTATTGCTGTTGATCGCCATCGTGCTGGGCCGCCGTGTGGTCAACCGCCTGAAGCTGCTGATCGCAGCCATGGATGATTTGGCGGCGGGCGAGGGGGACCTCACCAAGCGCGTGCAGATCAGCAGCAAGGACGAAATCGGCGATATGGCCTCGGCGGTCAATCGCTTTGTGGATAAGTTGCAGCCTATCGTGCGTGAGGCGGGAGATGTTGCCCAGCGTACCGGCGTGGAAATCGGTGCAATGACCTTGCGCAATGCCGGTGCTGACGCAGCGGCCGGCTTGCAGCGTGATGAGGTGGCTGAAAGCCTGCGCGCACTGTCGCAAATGGCCGACGAGGCGCAGGCCGAAAGCCATGCGATGCAGGCGGCGTTGCAGCAGGTGGTGGATATTCGCCAGGCCACGGATGAGAACTCGCGCACGTCAGCCGAAGTCGGCAGCCTGATCGAGGCGCTCGCGGGCCAGGTGCAGGCAGGCTCTCAGGTCATCGAGCGGCTGGCTCAACAAAGTGAGCAGATCGAGGTGGTGCTGACCGTGATTCACGGCATCGCCGAGCAGACCAACCTGTTGGCGCTCAACGCGGCCATCGAAGCAGCGCGTGCCGGCGAGACCGGGCGTGGTTTTGCGGTGGTGGCGGATGAGGTGCGTGCGCTGGCCAGCAAGACGCAAAGCTCCACGGGCGATATTCAGGCGCATATCGTGGCGTTGCAGCAGGGCGCGCGCGAGGCGGTGGAAACCATCGGTAAGGCCGGGCGCCAGGCCAGCGAAGGTTTGCTGGTGCTGCGCGACAGCGTGCGCCTGCAACAGACGGTGCAGGCTTCGGTGGAGCAGGTGCATGCGGCGATTGGCTTGGCGACGCGCGCGGCTGAGCATCAGGCGCAAGGTGCGCATGCGGTGCGTGGGCGGGTTGAGGTGATCCACGCCCAGGCCGAGCGGGCTGCGCAGGCGGTGGTGGAAACGACGGCCAGTGGCAAGGTGCTGGATGGGTTGGCAGCGCAGTTGAAGGCGAGCTTGGGGCAGTTCAGGGCCTAGTATCGCCTGTACCGACCTCATCGAGGGCAAGCCCCCTCCCACATTTACCTGCATTCCAGCGTTGGAACTCGGTCAACTGTGGGAGGGGGCTTGCCCCCGATAGCGGTTTCAGCGGCTCAAATACATCCGTGTCGTGAGCAGGTAAACCGGCAACCCCGACACCACTATCAACAGCGCCGCATACGGCGCCGCCGCCGCGAATTCCACATTCGAGGTGTGCGCCCACACCGCTGTCGCCAATGTATTCAACCCTGTCGGACTGAGCAGCAATGTCGCCGTCAATTCCTTCATCGCATCCAGGAACACCAGCGCAAACGCCGCGCCCAAGGCCGGGAAAATAATCGGCAAGGTAACCCGACAAAACGCGCTGAACGACGACGCCCCCAGCGTGCGTGCGGCCTCTTCCAGTTGCGGCGCCGCCTTGTTCAGGGCCGTACGAATCGGTGCCTGAGCCAGCGGTAGAAACAACAACGCATACGCGATCAGCAACAATGCCGACGTCTGATACAGCGCCGGCACGTAATGCAGTGCGAAGTACACCAGCGTCAGCGCAATCACCAAACCGGGCAGCGCGTGCAGCAAGTACGGCAGACGCTCGGCCCAGATCGCCAGTTGGCCTTTGTGGCGCACCACCAGCAGCCCCACCGGCACCGCCAATACCAGGCACAGTGCGGCGCCGCCGAGCGACAGCGCCAGGGAGGACAGCAGTGCCTCGCTGATCTCGGCGACCGGGAATGCGGCGGAAGAGCCCACCGCCAGCCAATAACCGAGCATCCCCAGCGGAATGCCACTGCCGATGATTGCCAGCGCCAGGCAATAGGCTTGGCCGAGCGGTGCCCACTTGCCTAGTCGCACCTGCTCTGCATGCCGCGCAGCGCCCTGGCCGATACGAACATGTCGGCCCTTGCCGCGTACCCGTAGCTCCAGCCATAGCAGGGTCAGGCACATCATCAGCAGCACTGCCGACAGCATCGCGGCATTGGCATTGCTGAATTCCAGCTCGAATTGTTGATAGATCGCGGTGGTAAAGGTCTGCAGGCCGATGATCGACAAGGCGCCGAACTCCACCAGCATATGCAAGGCGATCAAGAGGGCTCCCGCCAGTAGCGAAGGCCACAGCAAAGGCAGCGTAATCCGAAAAAACACGCCCCAGCGATTCAGTCCCAGCGTTCGTGCAGACTCCTCCAGGGATGGATCAAGATTGCGCAATGTCGCCGCCACCGGCAGAAACACCAGCGGGTACTTGGACAGGCTCATCACCAGGATGGCGCCGCCCAGCCCTTCGAAATGGGCGCTGAGCGACACCCAGGTAAAGCTGCTGACAAAGGCGGGTACCGCAAACGGCAGGCACAGCACCACGCCCCAGATACGTCGCCCCGGCAGGTTGCTGCGTTCCAGCAACCAGGCCAGGGACAGGCCGACCACGCCGCATACCAGCGTCACGCCGACCATCAATGCCAGGGTATTGCGCAGCAGCCCGAACACATACGGCCGCCACAGCAGATGCACCGCCTCCGCCCAGCCGGCCTGCCAGGCCTTGAGTCCGACATACACCAGCGGCAGCAGGCTCAGGCCCACCAGGAACAGGACGGGCAGCACCAGCCAGATCGACGGGCGCTTGCGCCTTGGGCGCAGCCCCCCGTGCAGGGCGGAAGCGGGTAGCGATGGGTTCATCAGTTCAAGCCAACGTCACGTTCCAGGTCCAGGGCTTCTTCGGCGTTGCCCAGGTCGGCGGGGGTGACTTTCGGCGGTTGCAGCTCACTGAAAGGCTTGAGGCCGCGGTTGGATTCCATGCCTTTACGCAGCGGGTATTCCGCCGAGGTGTTGGTAATCACGCGTTGGCCTTCTTCACTGGCCATGAACGCCAGCAGTTGCTGGGCTTCCTTGGGATGTTTGCTGGACTTCAGCGCGGCGGCGGAAGACACGGTGATCAGGCCGCCTGCATCGCCGTTGGTGAAGTAATGCAGTTGGGAATCCAGGTTGGTTTTTTCCTTTTTCAGGGCAAACCAGTAATAGTTATTCACCAGCACAGTGGCCACTTCGCCATTTTCCACAGCCTTGAGGGCGACCATGTTGTTGCTGTACACCTTGCCGAAAGCGCGCAAACCGGTCAGCCATTCTTCAGCCGCCTCGCGACCGTGCAGCTTGATGATCGCCACGGCTTGTTCCTGGAAGGCGCCGCTGGTGGGGACAAAGCCGACTTTGCCTTGCCACTCGGGACCGGCGAAATCCAGAACCGACTTGGGCAAGTCTTTTTCAGCAATCAGTTTCGGATTAAAGGCCACGACGCGGGTGCGTGCGGTCACGCCCATCCAGTCGCCATGGGCGCCAACATAGTCCTTGGGCAATACGTCGAGTGTGCTGGCGTCAATCTTGGCCAGCAGGCCTTGCTCGCCGAGTTTGTTCAGCGGGGGCGACTCTTCGGTGTAGATCACGTCGGCGGGGGAGCGGTCGCCTTCTTCGACGACCTGGCTGGCCAGCTGGTTGCTGCTGCCTTTGCGCACGTTGACGTGGATACCGGTTTTGGCCTCAAAGGCCTTGGCGAGTTCGTCGCCGACCTCTTTGTGCTGGCCGTTGTACAGGGTCAATGAGACCTTGTCGGCGGAATAGGCGGTAGGCGAGAGCAGGGTCAAGCCGAGCAGGGTGATGGTCAGGCCACGCAGAAGGGATGTCTTGAGACGGGTATCGCGGATCATCATCCGGGGTGTTCCTCACTTGTATGCAACAAATACTTACAAGGATAAACGATAAAACTTCTCAAGTGCGGACGAGGGGCAAATCGCTGGGGAAGTTTCCACGCTGATTTTTTCAAACCCCAGAAACGAAAAAACCCGCTTTCGCGGGTTTGATCTGAATTTGGTGCCCAGGAGAAGACTCGAACTTCCACGACCTTGCGATCACCAGCACCTGAAGCTGGCGTGTCTACCAATTTCACCACCTGGGCAGCATCAACAACGTTGCCGTCGTCGATGGCGCGCACTATACGGAGGGGATTTTAAGCTGTAAACCCCCGCCATGAAAAAAGCCTGGAAAATTTCGCCAGTGGTCGTGCAAGGTGTGCGCTGGGGGCTTTAAAAGGCTTGTTGACGTCTGAAATTTCCCGTTTCAATACGCGTATGCCAAACTAACCCGCATATAGACAAGGTGAAAACTCTCTAATGGCCGATTGGCAGTCCCTCGATCCCGAGGCCGCTCGTGAAGCGGAAAAATATGAAAACCCTATTCCTAGCCGCGAACTGATCCTGGCGCACCTCGCCGATCGGGGTTCGCCTGCTAGCCGCGAGCAGCTGGTTGAAGAGTTCGGTCTGACCACCGAAGACCAGCTCGAAGCCCTGCGCCGCCGTTTGCGTGCCATGGAGCGCGATGCTCAATTGATCTATACCCGCCGTGGTACTTACGCGCCGGTGGATAAGCTCGACCTGATCCTGGGCCGCATTGCCGGCCATCGTGACGGCTTCGGCTTCCTGATCCCGGACGACGGCAGTGACGACCTGTTCATGAGCCCGGCGCAAATGCGCCTGGTGTTCGATGGCGACCGTGCCCTGGCGCGCGTGTCGGGCCTGGACCGTCGCGGTCGTCGCGAAGGTGTGATCGTCGAAGTGGTGTCCCGTGCCCACGAGTCCATCGTCGGCCGTTACTTCGAAGAAGGCGGCATCGGCTTTGTGGTGCCGGATAACCCGAAGGTCCAGCAGGAAGTGCTGATTACCCCGGGCCGCAATGGCGCCGCCAAGGTCGGCCAGTTCGTCGAGGTGAAAATCACCCACTGGCCAACGGCACGCTTCCAGCCTCAAGGCGATATCGTTGAAGTGGTCGGCAACTACATGGCGCCGGGCATGGAAATCGACGTCGCGCTGCGCACCTACGATATTCCTCACGTCTGGCCTGAGGCTGTGCTGAAAGAAGCCGCCAAGCTCAAGCCGGAAGTTGAAGAGAAAGACAAAGAAAAACGCATCGACCTGCGCCATCTGCCGTTCGTCACCATCGACGGCGAAGATGCCCGCGACTTCGACGATGCGGTCTACTGCGAAGCCAAGCCTGGCAAGCTGCGCCTGTTCTCCGGCGGCTGGAAGTTGTTCGTCGCGATTGCGGACGTGTCCAGCTACGTGAAAATCGGTTCGGCCCTGGACAACGAGGCTCAGGTGCGCGGCAACTCCGTGTATTTCCCTGAGCGCGTGATCCCGATGCTGCCTGAGCAGTTGTCCAACGGCCTGTGCTCCCTGAACCCGAAAGTCGACCGTTTGGCCATGGTGTGCGAGATGACCATCTCGAAAACCGGCGAAATGACCGATTACCAGTTCTACGAAGCGGTGATCCATTCCCAGGCGCGCCTGACCTACAACAAGGTCAGCACCATCCTGGAACAGCCAAAAACCAGCGAAGCCAAAGCGCTGCGTGGCGAGTACGGGCATGTCGTGCCGCACCTCAAGCAGCTTTACGCTTTGTACAAAGTCTTGTTGGGCGCACGTCATGTGCGGGGTGCGATCGATTTTGAAACTCAGGAAACCCGGATTGTCTTCGGTTCCGAGCGCAAAATCGCCGCCATCACCCCGACCACGCGCAACGACGCACACAAACTGATCGAGGAATGCATGCTGGCGGCCAACGTGGCCACCGCTGAATTCCTGAAGAAGCACGAGATCCCTGCGTTGTACCGTGTACACGACGGTCCGCCGCCGGAGCGTCTGGAAAAACTGCGCGCGTTCCTCGGTGAGCTCGGCCTGTCCCTGCACAAAGGCAAGGACGGCCCGACGCCCAAGGATTACCAGGCATTGCTGGCGAGCATCAAGGACCGTCCGGATTACCATGTGATCCAGACCGTCATGCTGCGCTCCCTGAGCCAGGCGGTGTACAGCGCCGACAACCAGGGCCACTTCGGCCTGAATTACGAGGCGTACACCCACTTCACCTCGCCGATTCGCCGTTACCCGGATCTGCTCACGCACCGCGCGATCCGCAGCGTGATCCACTCCAAGCAGAACACGCCGCACGTCCAGCGCGCCGGTGCCATGACCATTCCGAAGGCACGGATCTATCCGTACGACGAAGCGGCCCTGGAACAGTTGGGCGAGCAGTGCTCCATGAGCGAGCGCCGCGCCGATGAAGCCACCCGTGACGTCGTGAACTGGCTCAAGTGCGAGTTCATGAAAGACCGCGTGGGCGAGTCGTTCCCAGGTGTGATCACCGCCGTGACCGGCTTTGGCCTGTTCGTCGAGCTGACCGATATCTACGTCGAGGGTCTGGTGCATGTCACCGCCTTGCCGGGCGACTACTACCACTTCGACCCTGTGCATCACCGCTTGGCGGGCGAGCGCACCGGTCGCAGCTTCCGCTTGGGCGACACGGTTGAAGTGCAGGTGATGCGCGTCGACCTCGACGAGCGCAAGATCGATTTCGGCATGCCTGACAAGCCCGCCGAAGCGCCGAACAGCCGTAAAAAGCGTGGCAGCGAACCTGTTGCGCCAGCCAGCAAAGGCAAGGGCGCTCCTGCGAAAGCAGCGGCTGCCGAGCCTGCGCCGGCCAAGGCCGGTCGTCGTTCTTCTGCCAAGGACAAGGCCCCCGAAGCCTACCGCCCAAGCGACGCAGCGGCGAAGAACGCCGAACTGCGCAAGAGCCGTGAGTTGAAGCAGCAGTTGCTCAACGAAGCCAAAAGCGGTGGTAAAGCGGCGTCTGGGGGAAAGTCCCGCGAGGCGGAAAAACCGTCGAGCAAGCCAAGTAAACACCGTAAAGGCCCGCCCAAGGCGGGTTCGGCTCCCGCGAAAAGCGGCGGGTCGCGCAAACCTAAGGCCAAGTCATGAGTCTGGAAAAAATCTACGGCGTACACGCCGTAGAAGCACTGCTGCGTCACCACCCTAAACGCGTCAAGCAAGTGTGGTTGGCAGAAGGTCGCAGCGAGCCGCGCGTGCAAGCGCTGGTCGAGTTGGCCACCCAAAACAAAGTTGCCATCGGCCAGGCCGAGCGTCGTGAAATGGACGTGTGGGTTGAAGGCGTTCACCAGGGTGTGGTGGCGGACGTCAGTCCTAGCCAGGTCTGGGGCGAAGCCATGCTCGACGAGCTGCTCGACCGCACCGAAGGCGCGCCGCTGTTGCTGGTGCTGGACGGCGTGACCGACCCGCACAACCTCGGCGCCTGCCTGCGTTCGGCGGATGCTGCCGGCGCGTTGGCGGTGATCGTGCCTAAAGACAAGTCGGCGACCCTGACGCCGGTTGTGCGTAAAGTCGCCTGTGGCGCGGCCGAAGTGATTCCGCTGGTCGCCGTGACCAACCTGGCGCGCACCCTGGAGAAGCTCCAGCAACGCGGCCTGTGGGTCGTGGGTACGGCGGGGGAGGCTGAGGTCAGCATTTATGACCAGGACCTCACCGGCCCGACCATCCTGATCATGGGTGCAGAAGGCAAGGGCATGCGTCGCCTGACCCGCGAGCATTGCGACTACCTGGTGCATTTGCCAATGGCCGGCAGTGTCAGCAGCCTCAACGTGTCGGTCGCGACCGGCGTGTGCCTGTTTGAAGCCCGGCGCCAACGGGGTGCCAAGGCCAAGACCAAGAAGTAGTCAGGCCTGGCGCAAGACTCAATGTGGGAGGGGGCTTGCCCCCGATAGCGGTGTCTCAGTTGCAGATAATGTGGCTGATCCTTCGTAATCGGGAGCAAGCCCCTTCCCACATTTGCGTTTGTGGTGTTTGGGGGGTTGTTCAAATAATCACCAATCACCTTGCGCGCTTCCTCCCCCTTCTCTACAATTGCGCCCCTTGCCTTCCTGGCGGGCACCGATGTGCCTCCCTGCGGCAAGATCCATAAGTGTCATTCACTCCTTGTCTGACCGTTTTTGAGCGGCAGGCTACAACCCGTAAGGAGCATTCATGCGTCATTACGAAATCATCTTTTTGGTCCACCCGGATCAAAGCGAGCAAGTCGGCGGCATGGTTGAGCGTTACACCAAGCTGATCGAAGAAGACGGCGGCAAAATCCACCGTCTGGAAGATTGGGGCCGTCGTCAACTGGCCTACGCAATCAACAATGTTCACAAGGCTCACTACGTGATGCTGAACGTTGAGTGCACTGGCAAGGCCCTGGCCGAGCTGGAAGACAACTTCCGCTACAACGATGCAGTGATCCGTAACCTGGTCATCCGTCGCGAAGAAGCCGTTACCGGCCAATCCGAGATGCTCAAGGCTGAAGAAAACCGCAGTGAGCGCCGTGAGCGTCGCGACCGTCCTGAGCACGAAGGCGCTGATAGCGCTGACAGTGATGACAGCGACAACAGCGATAACGCTGACGAGTAATCCACGGACCTTTTAAGGAGCCTATCAAATGGCACGTTTCTTCCGTCGTCGTAAATTCTGCCGCTTCACCGCTGAAGACGTGAAAGAGATCGATTACAAAGATCTCAACACTCTGAAAGCCTACGTATCCGAGACCGGCAAAATCGTTCCAAGCCGTATCACCGGTACCAAAGCACGTTATCAGCGTCAGCTGGCCACCGCTATCAAGCGCGCCCGCTTCCTGGCCCTGCTGGCCTACACCGACAGCCACGGCCGCTGAGACCGGGCAGTCGACAAGTAGTAAGGGATTGAATGCATGCGCGCCTTAGCTGAGTTCATCATGCGCGGTCGCGTGCAGGCCACTCTGGTAGTGGCTGGATGTGCAGCATTGCCGTTGTTGTATTGGTTGGGTGCTGCCGCTGGATGCCTTGTGCTCCTGCGGCGCGGTTTGCGGGACGCCTTTGGCGTCCTGGCCCTGGGATTGCTGGCCGCCTTGATCTGGTGGCTGCAATTGGGCGAACCCAAGGTACTTTTGGTACTGCTGGGGTCGTCGAGCCTTGCGTTGGTTTTACGCGCAAGTGAGTCCTGGGTCCGCACGCTGCTGGTCAGCGTGGCATTGGGGTTGGTGTTTTCGGTGTTGATTGACGCGGCTTTCCGCCCGCAAATCGAGGCGCTGTCGCAAGAGATCGTCAAGATCCTGCCGATGGCCCTCGGGGAACTCTACCAGCAGCTGTCGGTAGAAGAGCGAGCGCGACTGGCAACACTGATTGCACCGGCCCTGATCGGCCTGATGGCGGTAATGATGCAGATCGTCAGCGTGCTGAGCCTGATGCTTGGGCGATATTGGCAGGCGTTGTTGTACAACCCGGGTGGTTTTGGTCGCGAATTTCGCAGTATCAGAATCCCCGTGGGCCCGGCGATGTTGCTGCTGGCTCTCATGGTTATCGGGCCGAACCTCGGTTCGCAGATGGCCTTGATGGTGCTGTTTTGCAGCGTACCGCTGGTGTTTGCCGGGCTGGCCCTGATTCATGGGCTGGTCGCGCAGAAGCGCCTGGCCAAGTTTTGGCTGGTGGGGATGTACGTAACGATGTTGCTGTTCATGCAGCTGATCTATCCGTTACTCGTGGTTCTGGCCATTGTCGACGGCCTGATTGATTTTCGCGGTCGTCTGGCGCCGAAAGACGCCGATAACGCGAACGGTGAAGGTTAAAAGTTAGAGGATTTTCACATGCAACTGATCCTTCTGGAAAAAGTCGCCAACCTGGGCAACCTGGGCGACAAAGTGAACGTTAAGGCCGGTTACGGTCGTAACTACCTGCTGCCATACGGCAAAGCCACCGCTGCAACCGCTGCCAACCTGGCTGCGTTTGAAGAGCGTCGTGCTGAGCTGGAAAAAGCAGCAGCAGACAAAAAAGCTTCGGCCGAAACTCGCGCTGCCCAACTGGCTGAGCTGGAAGTGACTATCACTGCCACCGCCGGTGACGAAGGCAAGCTGTTCGGTTCGATCGGCACCCACGACATCGCTGATGCACTGACCGCCTCCGGCGTTGAAGTGCAGAAGAGCGAAGTTCGTCTGCCGAACGGCACCATCCGCAACGTAGGCGAATTCGACGTAGCCGTGCACCTGCACGCCGAAGTTGAAGCCACCGTACGCGTTGTCGTGGTAGCAGCTTAAGCAGCACCTAACTGACTGGCACCTCGCGTGTCAGGCAGTTAACATCGGGCACGATCCTGTTTACAGGTCGTGCCTTTTGTTTTTCTACACACCCCTAATTCCAAGTGGCCATGAACGATATTTCAGCTCCTGAGCAATACGATCTGCAAACCGCTGCCCTGAAGGTGCCGCCGCATTCCATCGAGGCCGAACAGGCCGTGCTCGGTGGTTTGATGCTGGACAACAACGCCTGGGAACGCGTGCTGGATCAAGTCTCGGACGGTGATTTCTATCGTCATGACCACCGCCTGATCTTCCGGGCCATCGCTAAGCTGGCCGACCAGAACTCGCCGATCGACGTGGTGACGCTGGCCGAGCAGTTGGACAAGGAAGGCCAGACCTCCCAAGTTGGCGGCCTGGGCTATCTGGGCGAACTGGCGAAAAACACGCCATCTGTCGCCAACATCAAAGCCTATGCCCAGATTGTCCGTGAGCGGGCCACCCTGCGGCAGTTGATCGGCATCAGCACCGAGATCGCCGACAGCGCCTTCAACCCCGAAGGCCGCACCGCCGCCGAGATCCTCGACGAAGCCGAGCGCCAGATCTTCCAGATCGCCGAAGCGCGCCCGAAAACCGGCGGGCCGGTCAGCGTCAACGACCTGCTGACCAAGGCCATCGACCGCATCGATACGCTGTTCAACACCGATGCCGCGATTACCGGTATTTCCACCGGTTATGCCGACCTGGACGAGAAAACCAGTGGCCTGCAGCCTTCCGACTTGATCATCGTCGCCGGCCGTCCGTCCATGGGTAAGACCACCTTTGCGATGAACCTGGTGGAAAACGCCGTATTGCGCAGCGACAAGACCGTCCTGGTGTACTCCCTCGAGATGCCAGGTGAATCGTTGATCATGCGGATGCTCTCGTCCCTGGGCCGTATCGACCAGACCAAGGTGCGCTCCGGCCAGTTGGAAGACGACGATTGGCCGCGCCTGACGTCGGCGGTCAACCTGCTCAACGATCGCAAGTTGTTTATCGATGACACCGCCGGTATCAGCCCCTCGGAAATGCGCGCGCGCACCCGCCGCCTGGTGCGTGAGCACGGCGACATCGCGCTGATCATGATCGACTACCTGCAGTTGATGCAGATCCCGGGCTCCAGCGGTGACAGCCGGACCAACGAAATTTCCGAAATTTCCCGGTCCCTCAAGGCCCTGGCCAAGGAATTCAACTGCCCGGTGGTGGCGTTGTCGCAGCTCAACCGCTCCCTGGAACAACGTCCCAACAAGCGCCCGGTGAACTCCGACTTGCGGGAATCCGGAGCGATCGAGCAGGACGCCGACGTGATCATGTTCGTGTACCGCGACGAGGTGTACCACCCCGAGACCGAGCACAAGGGCATCGCCGAGATCATCATCGGCAAGCAGCGGAACGGCCCCATCGGGTTTATCCGGCTGGCCTTCATTGGTAAGTACACCCGCTTCGAAAACCTTGCGCCGGGCAGCTACAACTTCGACGACGACGAGTAACCCGTCTGCTCAATTCCGACCATTATCGTCGGAATTGGTCAAAATTTGTGCTATATTCCGCGCCCGCGATTTTTCATCTCAACACCGGTCACCGTCATGCAAACAGCCAAGCCGTTATTTGACTATCCCAAGTACTGGGCCGAATGTTTCGGTCCTGCGCCATTCCTGCCGATGAGCAGGGAGGAGATGGATCAGCTTGGCTGGGATTCCTGCGACATCATCATTGTCACCGGTGATGCGTACGTTGACCATCCGTCGTTCGGCATGGCGATCATCGGCCGGCTGCTGGAGTCCCAGGGCTTCCGCGTCGGGATCATTGCGCAGCCGAACTGGCAGTCCAAAGACGACTTCATGAAGCTCGGCGAGCCGAACCTGTTCTTCGGTGTCGCGGCCGGCAACATGGACTCGATGATCAACCGCTACACTGCCGACAAGAAAATCCGTTCCGACGACGCCTACACCCCCGGCGGCATGGCCGGCAAACGCCCGGACCGCGCGAGCCTGGTGTACAGCCAGCGTTGCAAGGAAGCCTACAAGAACGTGCCGATCGTACTCGGCGGCATCGAAGCCTCCCTGCGCCGCATCGCCCACTACGACTACTGGCAGGACCGTGTGCGCAACTCGATCCTGATCGATGCCACCGCCGATATCCTGCTGTACGGCAACGCCGAGCGCGCTATCGTCGAAGTTGCCCAGCGCCTGTCGTGGGGCCACAAGATCGAAGACATCACCGACGTGCGCGGCACCGCGTTCATTCGTCGTGATACGCCTGCCGGCTGGTACGAAGTGGACTCCACGCGTATCGACCGTCCGGGCAAGGTCGACAAGATCATCAACCCGTACGTCAACACCCAGGACACCCAGGCCTGCGCCATCGAGCAGGAAAAGGGCCCGGTTGATGATCCGGAAGAAGCCAAGGTCGTGCAGATCCTGGCCAGCCCGCGTATGACCCGCGACAAGACCGTGATCCGCCTGCCATCGGTGGAAAAAGTCCGTGGTGATGCGGTGCTCTATGCCCATGCCAACCGCGTGCTGCACCTGGAAACCAACCCAGGCAACGCCCGCGCCCTGGTGCAGAAGCACGGTGAAGTCGACGTGTGGTTCAACCCACCACCGATTCCGATGACCACCGAAGAAATGGACTACGTGTTCGGCATGCCTTACGCCCGCGTCCCGCACCCGGCGTACGGCAAGGAAAAAATCCCGGCCTACGACATGATCCGTTTCTCGGTGAACATCATGCGTGGCTGCTTCGGCGGCTGCACTTTCTGCTCGATCACCGAGCACGAAGGTCGCATCATCCAGAACCGCTCCGAAGAGTCGATCATTCGCGAAATCGAAGAGATCCGCGACAAGGTCCCAGGTTTTACCGGCGTGATCTCCGACCTCGGCGGCCCGACCGCGAACATGTACCGCATCGCCTGCAAGAGCCCTGAGATCGAATCCGCGTGCCGCAAGCCGTCGTGCGTATTCCCTGGCATCTGCCCGAACCTGAACACCGACCACTCGTCGTTGATCCAGCTGTACCGCAGCGCTCGTGCCTTGCCGGGTGTGAAGAAGATTCTGATCGCTTCCGGCCTGCGCTACGACCTGGCCGTTGAGTCGCCGGAGTACGTCAAAGAGTTGGTCACCCACCACGTCGGTGGCTACCTCAAGATCGCCCCGGAACACACCGAGGAAGGTCCGCTCAACCAGATGATGAAGCCGGGCATTGGCAGCTATGACAAGTTCAAGCGCATGTTCGAGAAGTACACCAAGGAAGCGGGCAAGGAGCAGTACCTGATTCCTTACTTCATCGCTGCCCACCCGGGCACCACCGATGAAGACATGATGAACCTGGCCCTGTGGCTCAAGGGTAACGGCTTCCGCGCCGACCAAGTGCAGGCGTTCTACCCGTCGCCGATGGCCACTGCCACCGCGATGTACCACTCGGGCAAGAACCCGCTGCGCAAGGTCACCTACAAGAGTGACGCGGTGACCATCGTCAAGAGCGAAGAACAGCGCCGTCTGCACAAGGCCTTCCTGCGCTACCACGACCCGAAAGGCTGGCCGATGCTGCGTGAAGCGTTGACCCGCATGGGCCGCGCCGACCTGATTGGGCCGGGTAAGGACCAGTTGATCCCGTTGCACCAGCCGTCTACGGACAGCTACCAGAGTGCGCGTCGTAAGAATTCGACGCCGGCCGGCAGCCACAAAGTGGCCAAGGAAACGACGACCAAGATCCTCACCCAGCACACGGGCCTGCCACCTCGCGGCAGCGATGGCAGCAACCCGTGGGACAAGCGGGAACAAGCCAAGGCCGCGGCCCAGGCGCGCAACAAGCAGGCAGCCAAAGAGCGCACTGATGCGGCCAAGGGCAAGGGTGGCAAGCCTGCGCGCAAGCCGGTCGTGCCGCGTTGAGTCCAGCCTGAACCTGCCAAACGCCAGCCTCGTGCTGGCGTTTTGCTTTCTAGTCGATGGGTAGCCTGTTTGTTAAGGTGGCGGCCATTGAATCGCTATCGGGGGCAAGCCCCCTCCCACATTCGACCGCATTCTCATGCTGGAACTCGGTCAACTGTGGGAGGGGGCTTGCCCCCGATGAGGCCCCACCGGCCACTATTACTTTCAAGGAAGAACACCCATGGGCAACCCCCTGGCCGGCATCGGCATGGACACCAACCGCTCGCAGTTCATGGCGCGCCAGCGCATTGAAAGCCAGATCAACCTGCCGCGCCTGTTCGCCGCCATCGATGCCGACCCCGGCATTGTTGGTGCGGGTGTTGTGTATATCGACGCCGATTTCAACGTGGTCACCCTGCGCGAATTCCAGCCAATCTGCAGCATTGCCCCCAAACGCATTATTTTGCGTGAAGCGCAGAAATACATCGCCCCGGCGCAGTTTGCGCAACAGGTGCAGGACAATCCCCGCGAATCGCGCCTGGTGGGAGAGGCGATCAACACCTCCCTATCCTGTGCAGGCGCGATCCTCGGTTGGCTTGTGGTGCTCAGCGGCACCGTCGCCGTGCCGTTCACGGCGGGCGCTAGCAGCGTGGTGACGGTTATCGGCTATACCGCTGCCACCGCCAGCACACTCCAGTGTTTTGCCAGTGGCTATCGCGTCAGTAATGAGATCAGTAATCCCGCCAAAAATGACAAGCTCGACAGCTCGGAGTGGTATCAATACACGATGATCGCGCTGGATGCTGCGTCTTTGATCGGGGTCGGTGCCTCGACGTTGACCACGGTAAAACTGGTGCGGTTGAACCAGGCCACCACCGGTAAAAGCGTGAGGGAAGTGCTGCGCGGATTGAACCGGCAAGAGCGTGCCAAGCTGACGAAGGAGCTGCTCAGCATCCAGGATCCGCGCATGAGCGCCAAAATGCTCAAGTTGAAACAGTTGTCCGGCGAGGCGACCAAGCGTTTCACGCCGGCGCAGGTCAAGCATGCAACGGTGACCCAGATACAGGATGCCCTTGGCGCTGCCATCGGGTTTACCGGCAGTGCGCTTTCGGGGAATGTGCGCACCATTGCCGTGGGGTTGTATGAGGAAATGAGCGATGAGTGAGCTGCCCAGCATTCGTAGTTTTCTGGCGCACTATTTTCCGGTCTTCATGGGCGCGATTTTCGCGGCCGTGTTTAGCCTGGTGTTTGCGGTGCCGCTGATTGTCGACAGTTATTTCCCACGCTTGCCGCTGGACGATAACCTCCAGTATTCCTTCCTGGGTGGCCTCGCGCTGACGTGGGGCATCGTGCAGTGCAATTTCATGATCGCGCGCGGGCGGCCGCAGTGGGTATGGCCGCTGGTGATGCTGCTCGCGCTTTGTGTTCTGGCGGCGCTGCCCACTATCGCCTTTGGTCCGCATTGGCTGTCCTATGGCTTGAGCGTGTTGTTCCCCCTGCTGGGATTGCTGTTGCTCAACAGCAGGCGTCACCGCGAAATGCGCCAGAAACTGGTTGAAGTGCGACGGCTGCGCCAAGCCATCATCGCAACGCAAAAAGCGCGCTAGCTGGGTAGATTCACCACTGATCCTCACACGCACGCCACAAATATGTGCGTTACTTGCATCATGGCACCCCCCGCTGGCGCCGTTTTGGTGCTGTACTGCACCGGGTCTTACGATAAAGCGCAACGACGGCCGCTCTGGCATAAGTCTTGCGCGGTTTGTGTCCATGCCCTGGCTCGCAGGAGGCCGCCGTGTCGATTCATGTCGCGTTGCACCACGTTACGCATTACCGTTACGACCGCGCGGTCGAACTCGGCCCGCAGATTGTGCGGTTGCGTCCGGCTGCCCATAGCCGTACGCGGATTTTGTCCTACGCACTGAAAGTGCTGCCCGAGCAGCACTTCATCAATTGGCAGCAAGACCCTCAGGGCAATTACCTGGCGCGCTTGGTGTTTCCGGAAAAGACCGATGAACTGCGCATTGAGGTCGACCTGGTCGCCGAGATGGCGGTGTTCAACCCGTTCGACTTTTTCCTCGAGCCCTATGCCGAAAAAATCCCCTTCCGCTACGCCGCCGATGAACAGCGTGAGCTGGCGCCGTACCTGGAAACCCTGCCGCTGACGCCGAAGTTTGCCGCGTACCTGGCGGGTATCGACCGCACACCTTTGCCGGCGGTGGACTTTCTGGTGGGCCTCAACCAGCGCCTGGCGGCCGATATCGGCTACCTGATCCGCATGGAACCGGGCGTGCAAACGCCGGAATTCACCCTCGAAAACGCCTCCGGCTCGTGCCGCGACTCGGCTTGGCTGCTGGTGCAATTGCTGCGCAACCTCGGGTTGGCGGCACGGTTTGTCTCCGGTTATTTGATCCAGCTGACCGCTGACGTCAAAGCCCTTGACGGGCCATCCGGCACGGAAGTGGACTTCACCGACCTGCACGCCTGGTGCGAAGTGTATTTGCCCGGCGCCGGATGGATCGGCTTGGATGCCACCTCCGGGCTGTTCGCGGGTGAAGGCCATATTCCATTGGCCTGCAGTCCCGATCCCTCGTCTGCCGCACCGATCAGTGGGCTGGTGGAGCCGTGCGAGTGCGAATTCACCCACGAAATGTCGGTAGAGCGGATTTGGGAAGCCCCACGGGTCACCAAGCCCTACACCGAAGACCAATGGCTGGCGATCCAGGCCTTGGGCCGGCAGATCGACGGTGACCTGCTCAAGGACGACGTACGCCTGACCATGGGGGGCGAGCCGACCTTCGTGTCCATCGACGACCCCGACGGTGCCGAATGGAACACCGCTGCGCTCGGGCCGGATAAACGCCGCCTGTCTGCCGAACTGTTCCAGCGCATGCGCAAGCACTACGCGCCCAAGGGCCTGGTGCACTTCGGCCAGGGCAAGTGGTACCCCGGCGAGCAGCTGCCGCGCTGGTCGCTCAATTGCTACTGGCGCCGCGACGGTGTGCCGATCTGGCACAACAGCGCGTTGATCGCCGATGAACAGCAGGACTATGGTGCGGACGGCGCGCTGGCCGGGCGTTTCCTGGCCAGCGTCGCTGAACGCCTTAAACTGCCGGCGCGCTTTGTGTTCCCGGCCTTCGAAGACAATTTCTACTACCTGTGGCGTGAAGGCGCGCTGCCGCAAAACGTCACCGCCCAGGACCCGCGCCTGAGCGATGACCTGGAACGCGAGCGCCTGCGCAAAGTGTTCGCCCAGGGCCTGGATAAAATCATCGGCCAAGTGCTGCCCCTGGCGCGCACGGCGGCCAATGACCGCTGGCAAAGCGGGCGCTGGTACCTGCGCGACAACCATTGCCGCCTGGTGCCGGGCGACTCGCCGCTGGGCTACCGCCTGCCATTGGCCTCGCAGCCTTGGGTGACGGCGGCGGAATATCCATTTGTGCACCCGACGGACCCTAACCAGGACCAGCCGGAGCTGCCGACCACCTCCCAACTGCAAAGCCACGGCGAACCCGCGCCGGTTGATGAACGCGTGCCCAAGGTGGACGAGTCCGCCGATTGGCTGACCCGCACGGCCCTGTGCGCCGAAGCACGGGAAGGGCGCCTCTATCTGTTCATGCCGCCCCTGGAGCGCGTCGAAGACTATCTGGAACTGGTGGCTGCTATCGAGGCGACGGCCGAGGAACTGCACTGTCCGGTGTTGCTGGAAGGCTATGAACCGCCAGCCGACAACCGCCTGAGCAACTTCCGCGTCACCCCGGACCCCGGTGTGATCGAGGTCAACGTGCAGCCGTCCGCCACCTGGGATGAGTTGGTGGAGCGCACCGAATTCCTCTACGAAGAGGCCCGGCAAACCCGCCTCACCACCGAGAAATTCATGATCGACGGGCGCCACACCGGCACCGGCGGCGGTAACCACTTTGTGCTCGGCGGCGCGACGCCCAAGGACTCGCCGTTCCTGCGCCGACCCGATTTGCTGCGCAGTCTGATCAGCTACTGGCATAACCACCCGTCGTTGTCCTACCTGTTCTCCGGTCTGTTCATCGGCCCGACGTCCCAGGCGCCGCGTGTGGACGAGGCGCGCAACGATGCGCTGTACGAGCTGGAAATCGCTTTCGCGCAAATGCCCGAACCCGGTGAAGAATGCCCGCCATGGTTGGTCGACCGCCTGCTGCGTAACCTGCTGATCGACGTAACGGGCAACACCCATCGCGCCGAATTCTGCATCGACAAGCTCTACTCGCCGGATGGCGCCACCGGCCGCTTGGGCCTGCTGGAGCTGCGCGCCTTTGAGATGCCGCCCCACGCACGCATGAGCCTCACGCAACAGCTACTGCTGCGCGCCTTGGTCGCGCGCTTCTGGCGCGAACCCTATGCACCGCCGAAGCTGGCGCGCTGGGGCACCGAGCTGCACGACCGTTTCCTGTTGCCGCACTTTATCGAGCAGGACTTCGCCGACGTGATCGTCGAACTCAACGCGGCCGGCTACCCGCTGCGCGCCGAATGGTTCGCCGCGCACCTGGAATTCCGTTTCCCCAAGGTCGGCGACTATGCCGTCAGCGGTATCGAACTGGAACTGCGCCAGGCCCTGGAACCCTGGCATGTGCTGGGCGAGGAGGGCGCGGTGGGCGGCACGGTGCGCTATGTGGATTCGTCCCTGGAGCGCCTGCAAGTCAAATTGACCGGGCTGCCACCGCAACGCTACCTGCTGACCTGCAACGGCATCCCGGTGCCGCTGCACGCGACCGGGCGCGTGGGTGAGTTCGTCGCAGGCGTGCGTTATCGCGCCTGGCAGCCGGCCAACTGCCTGCAACCGACCATCGCGGTGCATGCGCCGTTGGTGTTTGATCTGCTGGACACCTGGATGCAACGCTCGCTGGGCGGTTGCCAGTACCATGTCGCCCATCCGGGCGGGCGCAATTACGACAGCTTGCCGGTGAATGCCAACGAGGCCGAAAGCCGGCGCATGGCGCGGTTTTTCCGCTTGGGGCACAGCCCAGGGAAACTCCCCGTGCCAAGCCTGGTGATCAACGACGAGTTGCCGATGACCCTGGATCTACGGCGTTTCCCCAATAAAAAAGACTAAACACGATACAAATGTGGGAGGGGGCTTGCTCCCGATTGCGCTGAATCAGCCGATACATGAGTTGACTGACTCACTGCCGTCGGGAGCAAGCCCCCGCCCACATTAGATTTCGGTGAATTTGAATTAAACTGAGCCCCCTTGCCCCTGCCGAGCGTTCCATGTCCGACTTGCTCGACCGTTACCCGCTGACCGCGGGCACCTATCACGAATTGCTGGACGACAGCGGCGCGGTACGTGCTCATTGGCGACGCCTGCTTGACCACCTGCAACGCAGCACCCCCGCGCAACTGGCCCAGCGCCAGGCGCTGCTGACGCGGCAGATCCAGGAAAACGGCGTGACCTACAACGTCTACGCCGACCCCAAGGGCGCCGACCGTCCGTGGGAACTGGACCTGCTGCCCCATGTGCTGGCCGCTGATGAATGGCGGCACCTGTCGGCCGGGATCGCCCAGCGTGCGCGCCTGCTCAATGCCGTGCTCGCCGACCTGTACGGTCCGCAACGCCTGATCAAAGAGGGCTTGCTGCCGGCCGAACTGGTGTTCGGGCATAACAATTTCCTGTGGCCGTGCCAGGGCATCCAGCCGCCGGACGGTGCGTTCCTGCACCTGTACGCCGTGGACCTGGCGCGCACCCCGGATGGCCGTTGGTGGGTCACCGCGGACCGTACCCAGGCACCGTCGGGTGCTGGCTATGCATTGGAAAACCGCACCATCGTGTCCCGTGCCTTTCCGGACCTGTACCGTGACCTGCAGGTGCAGCACCTCACCGGTTTTTTCCGCACGCTTCAGGAAACCCTGGCCCGCCAGGCGCCCAGTGATGACCAGCCGCCATTGATCGTGCTGCTCACGCCAGGCCGTTTCAACGAAAGCTACTTCGAACACCTCTACCTCGCGCGCCAACTCGGCTACCCGTTGGTGGAAGGCGGCGATCTCACCGTGCGCGACAGCACCGTGTTCCTGAAAACCCTCAGCGGCCTGCGCCGGGTACACGCGATCATGCGCCGCCTGGATGACGATTTCTGCGACCCGCTGGAACTGCGCACCGACTCGGCCCTCGGCGTGCCTGGCCTGCTCGATGCCGTGCGCCAAGGCAATGTGCTGGTGGCCAACGCCCTGGGCAGTGGCGTGCTGGAATCACCGGGCTTGCTTGGCTTTTTACCCAAGATCAACGAATTCCTGTTCGGTGAAACGCTGATCCTGCCGTCTATCGCCACGTGGTGGTGCGGTGAAGCACCGGTGCTTGCCGAAGCCCTGGAGAAACTGCCGGAACTGCTGATCAAGCCCGCGTTTCCGTCGCAAAGTTTCGCCCCGGTATTCGGCCGTGACCTGAACGATGAACAACGCCAGGCCCTGGCCGAGCGCATGCGCGCGCGCCCTTACGCCTACGTCGCCCAGGAACTGGCGCAATTGTCCCAGGCGCCGGTATGGCACACCGTGGATGACCACCTGCAGCACCGCGCCATCGGCATGCGCGTGTACGCCGTGGCCAGCGCCGAGGGTTACCGTGTGCTGCCTGGTGGCCTGACGCGGGTGGCCGCCGAGGCTGATGCCGAAGTGGTGTCGATGCAGCGCGGTGGGGCAAGCAAGGACACGTGGGTGCTGGGTGAACGCGCCGCCGGTGGCGAGCAGTGGCGCGCGCAGCGCGCGATCGGCGCCCACGACCTGGTGCGCCGCGATCCTTATCTGCCGTCCCGCGTGGTGGAAAACCTGTTCTGGTTTGGTCGTTACTGCGAGCGCTGTGATGACAGCGCGCGCTGGTTGCGCATCGTGCTGGCGCGCTATGTGGACGGCGACGATCCGTTGGCCTTGCAAGCGGCCGTCGAGCTGGGTGAAAACCTGCGCCTGCTGCCGGAGGAGGGCGAGTTGCCCGAACGCCTGCTGGCTGCGCTGCTCGGTGACGACTGGCCGTCGAGCTTGCGCGCCAACCTGCAACGCTTGCAGTGGGCGGCATCTCAGGTGCGCGGCAAGTTGTCCAGGGAGAACTGGCAGGCCTTGGTAGAGCTGCAGCGCGAAGCCATGGAGCTGGAAAGCGACACCCCGGACTTTGGCGAATTGCTGGATTTCCTCAACCGCCTGGTGATGTCCCTGGCGGCGCTGTCCGGGTTTGCCCTGGACGACATGACCCGCGACGAAGGCTGGCGCTTCTTGATGATGGGCCGGCGCATCGAGCGCCTGCAATTCCTCAGCAGCAGCCTCGCGGCGTTTTTGCGTGGCGTGGCGGTGTTTGATCAGGCGGGGTTGGAGTGGTTGCTGGAGCTGGGCAACAGCAGCATCACTTACCGCTCGCGTTACCTGGCCGTGCCGCAGTTGATCCCGGTGCTCGACCTGCTGCTGCTGGACGAGCAGAACCCCCATGCAGTGTTGTTCCAATTGAAACTGGTGAGCCGCACCCTGCGGCGGCTCAACGATGATTTCGGCGTGCCTCGGGAAACCGGTCTCGCCCCGTTGATCGAACGTTTGGCGCGTTTCGACCTGGGCTGCCTGGAGAACCCGTTGTTTGGCGAGTCCAGTGTGCGTGCCGCGTTGGATGGCCTGGCGGACCTGCTGCAAGCGGTCGCCGATGAGAGTGGGCAAGTGTCGGATCGCCTGGCCTTGCGCCATTTCGCCCATGTGGATGATGTCAGCCAGCAAACGGTGTCGGTGTGATGAGTGCGCGCTACCAGATTTTCCACGATACCCATTACCACTACGACAGCGCGGTGTCCCTGGCCCAGCAGTTGGCGCACCTGTGGCCTCGGCCGTGCGCCTGGCAGCGCTGCAGTTCGCAGCAGTTGGAGATCAGCCCGCAGCCATCGTCACGTCGCGATGAGCTGGATGTGTTCGGCAACCCGATAACGCGCCTGGCCTTTGAGCGACCCCATGATGAATTGCTGGTGAACGCCGGGCTGACCGTGGAAGTGCTGGCGCGGCCGGCATTGGATTTCCGGCAGTCGCCGCCCTGGGACCAGACCCGCGATAGCCTCACCTACAGCAGCCAGGCCATGTCCGCTGAGCTGATCGAGGCTTGCCGCTACCGTTTTGAATCGCCCTACGTGCACCTGAAAAAAACCTTCGTCGAGTTTTCAGAAAGTTGTTTCCCGCCGGGCAAACCGTTGTTGCTGGGCGTGCAGGCGCTGATGGAGAAAATCTTCAGCGAGTTCACCTTCGATGCCGAAGCCACCCAGGTTGCCACGCCGCTGGTAGAGGTGCTGGAGCGCCGACGCGGTGTTTGCCAGGACTTCGCCCACCTGATGCTCGCCTGCCTGCGCTCGCGCGGGCTGGCGGCGCGCTACATCAGCGGCTACCTGCTCACCCAGCCACCGCCCGGCCAGCCACGGCTGATCGGCGCCGATGCGTCCCATGCATGGGTGTCAGTGTATTGCCCGGTGTCGGGCTGGGTGGATTTTGATCCGACGAACAATGTGCAACCGGCACTGGAGCACATCACCCTGGCCTGGGGCCGGGATTTCTCTGATGTGTCGCCGTTGCGAGGGGTGATTCTGGGAGGGGGGAACCATGACCCGGAGGTGCGGGTGACGGTGATGCCGTTGGAATAACGGTTGATTGTGCCGAGCCGGAGGCGCCGGCTCAGCACAAAGGAAATTATTCAGCCGGATCTTTTGGTGTTTCGGTCGCGTCATTCGTTACTTCAACATCACCCTCAGCATCCGGGTTCAGTGCGCCGGCTTCTTCATCTGCAGCGGCTTTCTTGCGTTGCAGTTTTTCCTCTTTCTTCTGTTCCTTGGCCAAGTCTCTCTGACGTTTGGCGAAGGAGTAATTAGGTTTGGCCATGGGCGATCCTCTAGGGTCGAAGGTGAGGGTGGCGGCACGCAGCTGCCTTGGGACGACATGGTAGCAGCTTCAAGGTGCGCTTGGCCTTCACTTACCGCAGGCGTAGGCAGCCAACAGGCCGTTGAACAGTTGATTGAGGTGCATGGCTCGGACTCCAGTGGGTGATGGGCCGATCATAGGCAGGTCGCAGTACTTTGGCTGGTTGATTGTGTTGATCAGTCTGATAGCCTAAAGTTGTATACAATCTGTTGATTCAGATCATAAGAATTTATGCCTGTATCAGGCACCCTTGTCGCATGACGTATTGTTTAAACCCTGCCTTGGAGATTCACATGTTTGCCAAACTCGTTGCTGTTTCCCTGCTGACTCTGGCGAGCGGCCAGTTGCTTGCTGCAGAGTGCAAGGTCACCGTCGACTCCACTGACCAGATGTCCTTCAACACCAAAGCCATTGAAATCGACAAGAGCTGCAAGACATTCACCGTCGAGCTGACTCACTCCGGCAACTTGCCGAAAAACGTCATGGGTCATAACTGGGTGCTGACCAGTGCGGCCAACATGCAGCCGGTGGCCACCGATGGCATGGCTGCCGGTATTGATAAGGACTACCTGAAGCCAGGTGACGACCGCATCATCGCCCACACCAAAATCATCGGTGCCGGCGAGAAAGACTCGGTGACCTTCGACGTGTCGAAGCTGGCCGCCGGGACTGACTATGCGTTCTTCTGCTCGTTCCCAGGCCACATCTCGATGATGAAAGGCACTGTGACCGTTAAGTAAGCCGACGCCGGTCGAAAAAAAAGCGCCCTGAAGGGCGCTTTTTTGTGGGCGGTCAGTTGAACCGCGTCATCGTTCATCGCAGGCAAGCCAGCTCCCACATTCCACCGCATTCTCATGCTGGAAGCCGGTCAACTGTGGGAGCTGGCTTGCCTGCGATAGCGGTATAACAGTCAACACCAGCCTATCTGGTTCACCTCACGGCGCAAACGGCATGACCCGCTTGTGCTCAGTCTTGCGGTACGTCTCGCAGATAATCTGGAACGCTTCCTCACGCACCGGCTCACCGTGCAGAAAGGCATCGATCTCGGCGTAGGTCACGCCATGGGACGCTTCATCCGGCTTGCCCGGCGACAAGTCTTCCAGGTCGGCCGTCGGAACCTTCTCCACCAGCGACTCCGGCGCCCCAAAGTGCCGTGCAATCGCACGCACCTGGTTCTTCACCAGCCCGCTCAACGGTGCCAAATCGCAGGCCCCATCACCGAACTTGGTGAAAAAACCCATCACCGCTTCCGCCGCATGGTCGGTACCGATCACCAGCCCACCCGCCGCGCCCGCGATGGTGTACTGCGCCACCATGCGCATGCGCGCCTTGGTGTTGCCCAGCACGAAATCGCGGGACACCGCCGCCTTGCCTTCGAACGCCGCCACTTCATTGGCCAGGGCTTTCACCGCTGGGCCGATGTTCACGGTGTGACGCTCGTCGGGCTCGATAAAGTCCACCGAGGCCTGGGCGTCGAGCTCATCGAACTGGGTTTCGTAGGGCAGGCGCACGGCGATAAAACGGTAGGCCTCATCACCGGTGCTGGCGCGCAGTTCCTGCATCGCGCGTTGGGCGAGCAGGCCGGCAGTCAGGGAGTCGACGCCACCACTGATGCCCAGCACCAACGTTTTGAGCCCGGAATTGCGCAGGCAATCCTGGATAAAGGTCACGCGGCGGGCAACCTCGGCCTCAAGGGCGGCCTGGTCGTTAAACGGCGCTTGGACCTTGAGCTGTTCAGCAATCTCACGCTGTACGGCTTGCATGATTCACTCCTTGCTAGAGATGGCAGGTACTTTGAAAACATGACGCAAATAGGCGACGAAATTCGGGTCGGTGCAGTGGGTCTTGCCCGCTTCATCGGAGATCTTCGCGACGGGCTGGCCATTGCAGGCGGTCATTTTAAGCACGATGCTCATCGGCTCGACACCTGGAATGTCGCAGGTCAGGTTGGTGCCGATGCCAAAGCTCACATTGATCCGACCGCGCAGCGCACGGAATATTTCCAGGGCCTTGGGCAGCGACAGGCTGTCGGAGAACACCAGGGTCTTGCTCATCGGTTCGATGCCGAGCTTGTGGTAGTGGGCGATGGCTTTTTCCGCCCACTGCACCGGGTCGCCGGAGTCATGGCGCAGGCCGTCGAAAAGCTTGGCGAAGTACAGGTCGAAGTCGCCGAGGAACGCGTCGGTGGTGATGCAGTCGGTCAGGGCGATACCCAGCAGGCCACGGTATTCGCGGACCCAGCAGTCCAGCGCGGCGATCTGGCTGTCGATCAGGCGCGGGCCGAGCTGCTGGTGGGCCATGATCCATTCGTGGGCCATGGTACCCAGCGGCTTCATATCGAACTCGCGGGCCAGGTGCACGTTGCTGGTGCCGACAAAGCGCCCAGGGAAGTCATGCTTGAGCACGCTGACCACCTCTTCCTGCACCCGGTACGAGAAGCGTCGGCGCGTGCCGAAGTCGGCCACTTGCAGCTCGGACAGCTCGTCGCTGCTGGCGTTGGCGGTCAGCCAGTCGAACTTGCGGTACAGCTGTTCGCGGGCCTGTTCGAGGATCACGGTCTGGTAGCGGTAGCGGTTGCGCACTTCGCTGACGATGGCCAGCATCGGCACTTCAAACAGGATGACATGCAGCCACGGCCCGCGCAGGCGGATGAACAGCTCGCCGTTCTCGATGCCGGTCTGCACGTAACGCAAGTTGAAGCGGAACAGCCCGAGGAACCGCAGGAAGTCCGGCTTCATGAAGCTGATGCGCTCCAGGAAGCCCAACTGATCCGGGCTCAGGCTCAGCTCGGCGAGGCGTTCGATCTGGTAACGGATCTCCGCCAGGTACGGGCGCAGGTCTTCGCTGTTGCGGCAACGAAACTCCCATTCAACTTCCACGTTGGGGTAGTTGTGCAGCACCGCCTGCATCATGGTCAGCTTGTAGAAGTCGGTGTCGAGCAAGTTCTGCACGATGCGATCGGCAAACACACTCTCGCTCATAACGGGAATCTCCAGACAGGTCGGCGATGGGTGCCGACCTTTACGCACAATTAAGGAAGGGGGCTAGTGGCGCATAGACGTGGGTCGGTTTGCCAGTGATTTTTTTGCCAAGGCCACCGGCGCCATCGGGAGCAAGCCCCCTCCCACAGTTGAAATGCATTCCAAATGTGGGAGGGAGCTTGCTCCCGATAGCGGTATTCCAGGCACTAAATAACTTGCTCCATCATCCACTTCACAAAATCCCGCACCTTGGGCACTTCCGCCGAATGCTCCGGGTAGGCCAGGTAATACGCGTCCTGGCTCGGCATCGCATGCTGCCAAGGAATCACCAACTTACCGTCGGCCAATTCCTCCTCCACCAGAAACCGCGGCAGCAGCGCGACACCACACCCTACCTGCGCGGCCCGAATGCACATATAGAAGGTGTCGAAACGCGGCCCGTGATAGCTGTGCTCGGTGTGGAAGCCCTGGCTGGCGAACCAGTCATGCCAGCCCTGTGGCCGCGAGGCGTTTTGCAGCAGCACCAGGTCGCTCAGTTGCGTGGGATCGGTGAACGGCTGCGCCGGCAAGCTCTCCGGCGCGCACACCGGCACCAGCTCCTCGCTGAAGAGTTTCAGGCTCTCGGTGCCGGGACGTGAGCCCTGGCCGAAGTAGAAGGCCATATCGGCCTTGCCTTGCAGCAGGTCGTCCGCGTCCTGCTCGTTGCACAGGTCCAGGTGGATCTGCGGATGACGCAGCCGCCAGCCCTTGAGTCGCGGCACCAGCCAGCGCGCGCCGAAGGTGTAGGGCGTGGAGACGCGCAACACTTCTGTCTCGCCGCCATATGAGCGCAAATAGTGGGTGGACATCTCCACCTGCGTAAGGATCTTGCGCACCTCCACCAGGTACAGGTCGCCCGCCGGGGTCATTTGCAAGCGGCGGCGCACCCGACGAAACAGCAGGTGTTGCAGCAGTTCTTCCAACTGCGCCACCTGCTTGCTCACTGCGCTTTGCGTGAGGTTCAGCTCCTCGGCCGCGCGGGTAAAGCTGAGGTGGCGGGTCGCGGCTTCGAAACACTGCAGGGCAGTGATCGAGGGCAAATGTCTTTTGTTCAGCACGGCACGCCTCTTTTTATTCTTTGCATGAATAAACGGAATGATATCTCGCCTAATCGTCGTTTGTTGGCAAGTCTTGGGCCAGCTACAAATAAGGCCTGGATCGCCGTGCGGGCCGCGGCGCAATTTTTTGTTTGCAGATTGAAGGAGTGACCCATGGTTGCCGCATTGCTTGATCGTCTCGGGGTAAACCCGGCGCTGTACCAGTCGGGCAAACAGCCTGTGCATTCGCCGATTGATGGCAGTCGCATCGGCGCCGTGGACTGGGAGGGCGCGGCCGAGGTGGAGCAACAGGTCAGTCGCGCCGAGCATGCATTCGAAGCCTGGCGCAAAGTGCCGGCACCGCGCCGTGGCGAATTGGTACGTCAATTTGGCGATGTACTGCGTGAATACAAGGCCGACCTGGGCGAGCTGGTGTCCTGGGAAGCCGGCAAGATCACCCAGGAAGGCCTGGGTGAAGTGCAGGAAATGATCGACATCTGCGACTTCGCCGTCGGCCTGTCGCGCCAGTTGTACGGTTTGACCATCGCCTCCGAGCGTCCGGGCCACCACATGCGTGAAACCTGGCACCCGCTGGGTGTGGTCGGCGTGATCAGCGCCTTCAACTTCCCGGTGGCCGTGTGGGCGTGGAACACCACCCTGGCCCTGGTGTGCGGCAACGCGGTGATCTGGAAACCGTCGGAAAAGACCCCGCTCACCGCCCTGGCCTGCCAGGCGCTGTTCGAGCGCGTGTTGAAGCAATTCGACGGCGCTCCCGAGTACCTGAGCCAAGTGATCATCGGCGGCCGCGACGCGGGTGCCGCGCTGGTGGATGACCCGCGCGTCGCCCTGATCAGCGCCACCGGCAGCACGCGCATGGGCCGTGAAGTGGCGCCGAAGGTCGCCGCACGTTTTGCCCGCAGCATTCTTGAGCTGGGCGGCAACAACGCGATGATCCTCGGCCCAAGCGCCGACCTGGACATGGCCGTACGCGCGATCCTGTTCAGCGCCGTCGGCACCGCCGGCCAGCGTTGCACCACCTTGCGCCGCCTGATCGCCCACGCGTCGGTCAAAGAAGAAATCGTCACGCGTCTCAAGGCAGCCTATTCCAAAGTACGCATCGGCCACCCGCTGGAAGGCAACCTGATCGGCCCGCTGATCGACAAGCATGGTTTCGACGCTATGCAGGACGCCCTGGAGCAAGCCTTGAGCGAAGGCGGCAAGGTGTTCGGTGGAAAGCGTCAACTGGAAGACAAGTTCCCCAACGCCTACTACGTGTCGCCGGCCATTGTGGAAATGCCCGAGCAAAGCGATGTGGTGTGCACTGAAACCTTCGCCCCGATTCTCTATGTGGTGGGCTACAGCGACTTCGCCGAAGCCCTGCGCCTGAACAATGCCGTGCCGCAAGGCTTGTCGTCGTGCATCTTCACCACCGACGTGCGTGAAGCCGAGCAATTCATGTCGGCGGTCGGCAGCGACTGCGGCATCGCCAACGTCAACATCGGCCCGAGTGGCGCGGAAATCGGCGGCGCGTTTGGCGGTGAGAAAGAGACCGGTGGCGGACGTGAGTCGGGTTCGGATGCGTGGCGCGGGTACATGCGTCGCCAGACCAATACCGTGAACTACTCGCTGGAGCTTCCTTTGGCTCAAGGCATCACCTTCGACTGATCCCTTAAGTTGGAGTGAGGTCAAAATGTGGGAGGGGGCAAGCCCCCTCCCACATTTGATCTCATTTACACATCAAGATTGTTGTTTGTTAGGTCTCATCGGAGTCTGGCAATGGCACTGCGCGAAACATGTTTGTGGGAACACCTCACCCCCAGCCGGCCGGATCGCGCTGCGCTCAGCGGCGAGGTCAAGGTCGATGTGTGCGTGATTGGTGCCGGCATCACCGGCCTGTCGGCGGCCATTCATTTGTTGGAACAGGGTAAAAGCGTTGCCGTGCTGGAGGCCCATCGTACCGGCCACGGCGGTTCGGGCCGCAATGTGGGGCTGGTGAATGCGGGGATGTGGATCCCGCCGGACGAGATCGAAGCCGGTTTCGGCGAGGCGGTGGGCAGTCAGCTCAACCGGATGTTGGGCGCGGCGCCGTCGCTGGTGTTCAGCCTGATCGACAAGTACAACATTGATTGCCAATTGCGCCGCGAGGGCACCTTGCACATGGCGCACAACGCCCGTGGCGAGGCAGATTTGCGCAGCCGTGAACAACAATGGAAGCGTCGTGGCGCACCGGTGGAATTACTCACCGGCCAGGCCTGCGAGGACGCTACGGGCACGCGCAAAATCGCCGCTGCCTTGCTGGATAGACGTGCCGGCACCTTGAATCCGATGGCTTACACCAGTGGTTTGGCCAACGCGGCAGTCGACCTGGGCGGGCAGCTGTTCGACCATTCTCCCGTCACCCAACTTGAGCGCCAGGGTGCGCAGTGGTCGGTGCAAACCGCGCAAGGTTCAGTGCAGGCTGCACAGGTGGTGATTGCATCCAACGCCTACACCGAAGGCGAATGGACCGAGCTGCGGCGTAATTTCTTCCCCGGCTATTACTATCAGGTCGCGTCGGCCCCGCTGATCGACGACGCCGCCAGGCAAATCCTCCCCGGCGGCCAAGGCTCTTGGGACACACGCCAGGTCTTGAGCAGCATCCGCCGCGATGCCGATGGCCGCCTGTTGCTCGGCAGCTTGGGCAACGGCAACCAGAAACCCGCCTGGTTCCTCAAGGCGTGGGCTGATCGGGTGCAGCGGCATTACTTCCCGTACCTCAAATCGGTGCAGTGGGAGTTCACCTGGACCGGTTGTATCGCCTTCACCCCGGATCACTTGATGCGCCTGTTCGAACCCGCTCCGGGACTGTTGGCCGTCACCGGTTATAACGGGCGCGGCGTGACCACTGGCAGCGTGGTCGGCAAGGCGTTTGCCGACTATGTGTGTCACCAGAATCCCCAGGCGCTGCCGATTCCATTCGCGCCGATGCAACCGTTGGCCGGCGTAGGCCTGCGTAGCTGTCTATATGAAGCTGGGTTTTCGCTGTATCACGCCGGGCAATGCCTGAGGATCGTGATCTGATCAACGAAATACCGCTCAAAAGCCTGCATTTTCTTAGCAGGCTACTAATCTGTATTGGTGCAAGTCGTAGCAATCACGCACTGTAAATGTGCAGTTCCGTTACGCATGCTGTTACAGCTGCAGGAGCTGTCGTTTATCCCTCTGGTTGCAGGTGCCACCTTCCAGGGTTGTACTTTTTGCAGTCATTGGTTGCACCTCCGTGTGCCAGGCGGTTGCACGTCCTGGCAAAAGGCGCCGAAACGCCTGCAATAACAATGACACCGTGTCTTTTTGAAGAATAAAAACCTAATGGCACGCGCTTTGCTCTGGGCTTTCAGTGAAAAGTTTGAACGCAAGTTGTCGTGCCAAAAATCAAAAATATCGGAGCACCACTCATGTCCCAGACGTTTTACAAGAAAGGTTTTCTGGCCCTCGCCGTTGCTGCGGCGCTGGGTGTTTCTACGTTTGTTCAAGCTGATGTGAAGATTGGCGTTGCGGGGCCGATGACCGGTGCCAACGCCGCTTTCGGTGAGCAGTACATGAAGGGTGCCCAGGCGGCAGCCGATGTGATCAACAAGGCCGGCGGTATCAACGGCGAGAAAATCGTGCTGGTTGCCGGCGATGATGCCTGCGAACCCAAGCAGGCCGTGGCCGTGGCCAACCGCCTGGCGGACCAGGACAAAGTGATCGGCGTGGTCGGGCACTTCTGCTCCTCTAACACCATTCCGGCGTCCGAGGTGTATGACGAAGCGGGCATCATCGCGATCACCCCAGGTTCCACCAACCCACAAGTGACCGAGCGCGGCCTGGGCGCCATGTTCCGCATGTGCGGCCGCGACGACCAGCAAGGCATCGTCGCCGGCGATTACATCGTCGACGTGCTGAAGGGCAAGAAAGTCGCGGTGATCAACGACAAGGACACCTACGGCAAAGGCCTGGCCGACGCCACTGCTGCCCAGTTGACCAAGCGCGGCGTCAAGCCGGTGCTGGAAGAAGGCCTGACCCGTGGCGAGAAAGACTTCAGCGCCCTGGTCACCAAGATCCGCTCCATTGGTGCCGACGTCGTCTACTTCGGCGGCCTGCACCCTGAAGCCGGCCCACTGGTTCGCCAGATCCGTGAAGCGGGTCTCAAGGCCGCATTCATGTCCGACGACGGCGTAGTGACCGACGAACTGGCGAAAACCGCCGGTGGCAACCAGTACGTCGATGGCGTCTACATGACCTTCGGTGCCGACCCACGCCTGTTGCCAGACAGCAAGGCGGTCGTTGATGACTTCCGTAAGGCTGGCTACGAGCCGGAAGGCTACACCCTTTACGCCTACGCCTCGGTCCAGGCCCTGGCTGCCGGCTTCAACGGTGCCAAATCCAACAAAGGCGAAGACGCCGCCAAGTGGCTCAAGGCTCACCCGGTGAAAACCGTCATGGGCGAGAAGACGTGGGATGCCAAGGGCGACCTGAAAGTCTCCGACTACGTGGTTTACCAGTGGGATAAAGACGGCAAATACCACCAGCTGGAAAAGCAGAAGTAAGCAGAACGCCTGATCCCTTGTAGGAGCGGGCTTGCTGTGGCGAGGGAGCTTGCTCCCGCTGGAGTGCGTAGCACTCCCAAACCATTCAACGAGTTACACCTGGTGTATCTCGATCGCCCAGTTTGGGGCTGCTTCGCAGCCCAGCGGGAGCAAGCTCCCTCGCCACACAAGCATGCTCCGACAGGAGCAAACCTCTGTTTTCCTCCAGAAGCGCCGCACACCCACCGGTGTGCAGGTGCTCACCGCGTGAGATTGCGTTATGGATGGTATTTTCCTGCAGCAACTGGTCAACGGCCTGACCCTCGGGTCGGTCTATGGCCTGATCGCCATCGGCTACACAATGGTCTATGGCATCATTGGCATGATCAACTTCGCCCACGGCGAGGTTTATATGATTTCCGCTTACCTCGCGGCGATCAGTCTGGCACTGCTGGCTTACTTCGGCATCGAATCCTTCCCGCTGCTCATTCTTGGCACTTTGGTCTTCACTGTCGTCGTCACTGGCGTCTACGGTTGGGTCATCGAGCGTGTCGCCTACAAACCACTGCGTAATTCCACCCGCCTGGCTCCGCTGATCAGCGCCATCGGCATCTCCCTAATCCTGCAGAACTACGCGCAGATCGCCCAGGGCGCGAAACAACAAGGTATTCCCACCCTGCTGGCCGGGGCCTGGCGTGTCGATATCGGCAGCGGGTTCGTGCAGCTCACGTACACCAAGGTGTTCATCCTCGTGGCGGCGTTTGCCGGCATGGCGCTGCTCACTTACATCATCAAGTACACCAAGCTCGGCCGTATGTGCCGCGCAACCCAGCAAGACCGCAAGATGGCCTCGATCCTCGGCATCAACACCGACCGGGTGATCTCCTACGTGTTCGTCATCGGTGCCGCCATGGCGGCATTGGCCGGTGTGCTCATCACCCTCAACTACGGCACCTTCGACTTCTATGCCGGCTTCATCATCGGCATCAAGGCGTTTACTGCGGCGGTACTCGGCGGCATCGGCTCCCTGCCTGGGGCAATGCTGGGTGGGATCATCCTCGGTATCTCCGAGTCGTTGTTCTCGGGGTTGATCAACTCTGACTACAAAGACGTGTTCAGTTTCTCCCTGCTGGTGGTGATTCTGATTTTCCGTCCTCAGGGCCTGCTTGGTCGCCCACTCGTGGCGAAGGTGTAAACATGTCTGCTGCCAAACCCATCGATATCAAGAAAAGTGTGGTTGATACGGTCCTCGCCGGGCTGATTTCGTTGATCGTGTTCGGTCCGATCGTCGGCGTTGTACTCGACGGCTACAGCTTCAACCTGGAACCGGCCCGCGTGGGCCTGCTGGTGGCCATCGTCATGGTCGGCCGCTTTGCCATGAGCCTGTTCCTGCAAACCCCCAAGGGCCTGAAGATCCTGCAGGGCTTCGAGACCAGTGGCTCTGGCGTGCACGTGCTCGCCCCGGACTACAAGTCGCGACTGCGCTGGATCATCCCGGCACTGATCGTGATCGCCATCGTGTTCCCGATCTTCGCCAACAAGTACCTGCTGACGGTGGTGATCCTCGGGCTGATCTACGTATTGCTCGGCCTGGGCCTGAACATCGTGGTGGGCCTGGCCGGCCTGCTCGACCTGGGTTACGTGGCGTTCTACGCCATCGGCGCCTACGGGCTGGCATTAGGTTATCAATACCTGGGCCTGGGCTTCTGGACGGTGCTGCCACTGGCGGCCATCGCTGCGGCGTTGGCGGGGTGCATACTCGGGTTCCCGGTGTTGCGAATGCACGGTGACTATTTGGCCATCGTGACCCTGGGCTTCGGTGAAATCATCCGCCTGGTGCTCAACAACTGGCTGTCGTTTACCGGTGGGCCAAACGGCATGCCGGTGCCGTCGCCGACCTTCCTCGGCCTGGAGTTCGGCAAGCGCGCGAAGGATGGCGGGATTCCTTTCCATGAGTTCTTCGGCATCGACTACAACCCCAATATCAAATTCCTGTTCATCTACATCGTGCTGTTCCTGGTGGTGCTGGCCGTGCTGTACATCAAGCACCGCCTGACCCGCATGCCGGTCGGCCGCGCCTGGGAAGCCCTGCGCGAAGATGAGATCGCCTGCCGTTCCATGGGCCTGAACCACGTGCTGGTCAAGCTCTCGGCATTCACTATCGGTGCATCGACTGCCGGTTTGGCCGGTGTGTTCTTCGCCAGCTACCAGGGCTTCGTCAACCCGTCGTCGTTCACCTTCTTCGAATCAGCGCTGATCCTGGCCATCGTGGTGCTGGGGGGCATGGGTTCGACGGTGGGCGTGGTGATTGCGGCGTTCGTGCTGACCGTTGCGCCTGAACTGCTGCGCAGCTTCTCCGAATACCGCGTGCTGCTGTTTGGCGTGTTGATGGTGGTGATGATGATTTGGCGACCGCGCGGCTTGATCCGCATCAGCCGTACCGGTGTGACCCCACGTAAAGGAGTGGCGCCATGAGCAAGGAAGTCGTGCTCTCCGTGGAACACCTGATGATGCACTTCGGTGGCATCAAGGCCTTGAGCGATGTGAGCCTCAAGGTCGAACGCAACTCGATTTTCGCCCTGATCGGCCCTAACGGTGCCGGCAAGACCACGGTGTTCAACTGCCTCACCGGCTTCTACAAAGCCAGTGGCGGCAAGATCGAACTCAACATCCGTGGCCAGCAGACCAACGTGATCCAGCTGTTGGGCGAGCGCTTCAAGGCCATCGACTTCGTGTCACCCAAAAGCTTTTTCAGCCGCGTGTACTACAAGATGTTCGGCGGCACCCACCTGGTCAATCGTGCCGGTCTGGCGCGGACTTTCCAGAACATTCGCCTGTTCAAGGAAATGTCGGTGCTGGAAAACCTGCTGGTGGCCCAGCACATGTGGGTCAACCGCAATATGCTCGCGGGTATCCTCAACACCAAGGGCTACCGCAAGGCTGAAAGCGACGCCCTCGACCACGCCTTCTACTGGCTGGAAGTCGTCGACCTGGTGGACTGCGCCAACCGCCTGGCCGGTGAGCTCTCCTACGGCCAGCAGCGTCGCCTGGAAATCGCCCGCGCCATGTGCACCCGGCCGCAGATCATCTGCCTGGACGAACCCGCTGCGGGCCTCAACCCCCAGGAAACCGAAGCCCTCAGCGCGATGATTCGCCTGCTGCGCGACGAACACGACCTCACGGTGGTGCTGATCGAACACGACATGGGCATGGTGATGAGTATTTCCGACCACATCGTGGTGCTCGACCACGGCAACGTGATCGCCGAAGGGGGGCCGGACGCGATCCGCAACGACCCGAAAGTGATTGCTGCCTACCTGGGCGCCGACGAAGAGGAGCTGGTATGAGCGGACCTATCCTCGAAATGAAGGACCTGGACGTGTTCTACGGCCCGATCCAGGCCCTGAAAAAAGTCTCGCTGCACATCAATGAAGGCGAAACCGTCAGCCTGATCGGCTCTAACGGCGCGGGCAAATCCACGTTGCTGATGTCGATCTTCGGCCAGCCACGGGCCGAGTCGGGGCAGATCCTCTACAACGGCGTGGACATTACTCACAAGTCGTCCCACTACATCGCCTCCAACGGCATTGCGCAGTCGCCGGAAGGGCGGCGGGTGTTCCCCGACATGACCGTCGAGGAAAACCTGCTGATGGGCACCATCCCCATTGGCGACAAGTTTGCCCAGGAAGACATGCAGCGCATGTTCGAGCTGTTTCCACGGCTCAAGGAGCGGCGTAACCAGCGTGCCATGACCATGTCCGGCGGCGAACAGCAAATGCTCGCCATCGCCCGTGCGCTGATGAGCCGGCCGAAGCTGCTGCTGCTCGACGAGCCGAGCCTGGGGCTGGCGCCGATTGTGGTGAAGCAGATCTTTTCCACACTGCGTGAGCTGGCGTCCACCGGGATGACCATCTTCCTGGTGGAGCAGAACGCCAACCATGCGCTGCGCCTGTCGGACCGGGCTTATGTGATGGTCAATGGCGAGATTCGCCTGACCGGTACCGGTAAGGAATTGCTGGTGAACGAGGAAGTGCGCAACGCCTACCTCGGCGGTCACTGATCTAACTCATAATGCAGGACCCCTGTGGGAGGGGCGGTGCCCCTCCCACATTGAGCAGATCCAGATTTGTTTTTAGGGTGTCCACACGCGCTCCACCAAATTGTGGAAAACAAATCCAGCCCGCCTCCAAAGCGCGACATATAGCCGCCGCAAATCCCTGTTTTGTCACAGTTTTGACTTGTCCCCATCCACTGTGGAACCGGCTGTGGGTAACGTGGGAGTAGCTGGCTGAGCGCCTTTAAAACCGTGGCTTTCAGGCTTGTGGTTGTTTTTTGATCAGTGGCTTTTTTGCGACCGATCGAGGGGTTTGTCAACCTGTTTAAAGACACAGGTATGTGACCGGAAAAAGTCTGTTCATCCTGTGGATAAGTCTGTGACTAAACTCTGGAAAGACGGCCGCAGAGGCCGGAATGACTGGCCTGGAGCCATCGTCTGAAATTTCCTCATGCCCATGGGCCTACATACGCTCCGGCCGAGGTCAAGCAAAAAACTTTCTAAAACCGCCTGTAGGCCTTGTGTATAGAGGCCTGAGGCTTTTTGCACTTGCCCCCAAAGACTGTGGGCGCAGTTGTGGATAACCTGCGCGCATATGGCTGCAAGCCACGGTTCATATGGCGTTGCTCGGGCCGATTAAAAAATGATCAGCTGGGCGTGGACGGGTGTGCGTAGCGGTTGCCGCAAGCGCCGCGTAAAGGCATTCTGCTGGCTGATTTTTTTCCCGATGCCCGCAAGGAGAACACCATGTCCGACACGCTGTTTATTACTGGCGCAACCTCAGGCTTCGGCGAAGCCTGCGCCCGTCGCTTTGCCGACGCCGGCTGGAAACTGGTGCTCACTGGCCGTCGCGCCGACCGCCTGAATGCGCTGGTCGAAGAGCTTTCCAAGCAGACCGAAGTGCATGGCCTGGTCGTGGATGTGCGTGACCGCAAGGGCATGGAAGACGCCATCGCCAACCTGCCGCCCTCGTTCGCCACGTTGCGTGGGCTGATCAACAACGCCGGCCTGGCCGTGGGCACTGACCCTGCGCCCAAGTGCAGCCTCGACGATTGGGAAACCATGGTCGACACCAACATCAAGGGCCTGCTGACCACCACCAGCCTGCTGCTGCCGCGCCTGATTGCGCACGGCCGTGGCGCCGGGATCATCAACCTGGGCTCCATCGCCGGCAGCTACCCGTACCCAGGCAGCCACGTGTATGGCGGCTCCAAAGCGTTCGTGAAGCAGTTCTCGCTGAACCTGCGCTGCGACCTGCAAGGTACCGGCGTGCGCGTCACCAACATCGAGCCAGGCCTGTGCGAGAGCGAGTTCTCGCTGGTGCGCTTCGGTGGCGACCAGGCACGGTATGACGCGACCTATGCCGGTGCCGAGCCGATTCAGCCGCAGGATATTGCCGACACGATCTTCTGGGTCATGAACACACCGGCGCACGTGAATATCAATCGGTTGGAGCTGATGCCGGTGAGTCAGACCTGGGCTGGGTTTGCGATTGAGCGCGGTGCCAAAAGCTGAAATACCTTTCGGGAGTGAGCGGGTTGTTGTGGTGAGCGGGCTTGCCCCGCGCTGGGCTGCGCAGCGGCCCTAAAACCAGCGACATAGATCTGCCTGAAAGAAA
>NZ_JBYVMD010000051.1:0-41285 GCF_058145955.1 Pseudomonas sp. A39 | reverse complement strand
CCGCGTCCAAGCCTCAAATGTGTAAACGATGTCCCCGGTTTCAGATGTAAACGATGTCTACGGTTCTACACCCCGATGGCAGTAGGTCAGTCACAACATCTGTGGCTGATATACCGTCATCGGGGGCAAGCCCCCTCCCACATTGGATCTTCAGTGGATCGGAGATTCAGCCCTCATCACCCTCGTCATCATCCCCACCATCGACCTTCATCCCCAGCTCCTTGATCTTGCGCGTCAGGGTATTACGGCCCCAACCCAGCAGCACGGCAGCGTCGCGACGGCGCCCGGCGGTGTGCTTCAGGGCGGTTTCGATCATGATCCGCTCAAACGCAGGCACGGCGCTGTCCAGCAGGTTCGACTGGCCGCGTGCCAGGGCCTGATCGGCCCATTGGCGCAGCGCCTGTTCCCAGTTGGTGACGGGGGCAGAGTCCTGCGGCAGGCTCAACAGCTCCGGCGGCAGGTCGCTGATGTGCACTTCGCGCCCGGACGCCATCACGGTGATCCAGCGACAGGTGTTCTCCAGCTGGCGCACGTTGCCCGGCCACGGCAGGTTCTTGAGGTATTCCTCGGTCTCGCTTTTCAGCAGCTTCGGCTCGACGGCCAGCTCCTGGGCGGCGCGGCTGAGGAAGTGGCGGGCGAGGGTCGGGATGTCTTCGCGACGGTCCGACATGCGCGGAATATGGATGCGGATCACGTTGAGGCGGTGGAACAAGTCCTCACGGAATTTGCCCGCGTGCACCAGGGTTTCCAGGTTCTGGTGAGTTGCCGCGATGATGCGCACATCAACTTTGACCGGCGTGTGCCCGCCCACCCGATAGAACTCGCCATCCGCCAGCACGCGCAACAGGCGGGTCTGGGTATCGGCCGGCATGTCGCCGATTTCATCGAGGAACAGGGTGCCGCCGTCGGCCTGTTCAAAGCGGCCGCGACGCAGGTTGGCCGCGCCGGTAAACGCCCCTTTCTCATGGCCGAACAGCTCGGACTCCATCAAGTCCTTCGGGATCGCCGCCATGTTCAGCGCGATAAACGGCGAGGCCGCCCGTGGGCTGTGACGGTGCAGGGCATGGGCCACCAGCTCTTTACCGGTACCCGATTCGCCGTTGATCAGCACGGTGATGTTGGAGTGGCTCAAGCGCCCGATGGCGCGAAACACTTCCTGCATCGCCGGCGCTTCGCCGATGATCTCCGGGGTGCGGGTCAGGGCGGGCGGAGCTTCTTGGTTCTGCTGCTCCTGGGCGTGCTGGTTGGCGCGCTTGACCAGCGCCACCGCCTCGTCCACGTCGAACGGCTTGGGCAGGTATTCAAAGGCGCCGCCCTGATAGGACGCGACAGCGCTGTCCAGGTCCGAGTGCGCGGTCATGATGATCACCGGCAAGCGTGGGTGCTGCTCGCGAATCCGCGCGAGGAGGTCCAGGCCACTGGCGCCGGGCATGCGGATGTCGGAGATGATCACGTCGGGCTGCTGGCGAGCCAGGCGGCTCATCACCCCGTCCGCGCTGTCGAAGCTCTGGGTGGTCATGCCTTCCTGTTGCAAGGCTTTCTCGAGGACCCAGCGGATAGAACGGTCGTCATCGACGATCCAGACGGTTTCACTACGGCTCATGTCGATGGGGCTCCTTGTTCCAGAGGCAAAAAGATCGAGAAGGTGGTGTGGCCAGGATGGCTCTCACATTCGATCAGACCCTGGTGCTGGCTGATGATGTTCTGGGTAATGGCCAGGCCCAGCCCGGTACCGTCCGGGCGGCCGCTGACCATGGGAAAGAAGATGGTTTCCTGGAGTTCCGCAGGAATACCTGGGCCGTTGTCGATGATCTCGACTTTGGTCACCAGGCGATGGCGCACATGGCCGATGGTGAACTGGCGCAGGGCGCGGGTGCGCAGGCTGATGCGGCCCAGGCGCAGCTCGTTCTGGCTGCTGATGGCCTGCATGGCGTTGCGCACGATATTGAGCACTGCCTGGATCATCTGTTCGCGGTCGATCAATACGTCGGGAATGCTCGGGTCGTAGTCGCGCACCAAGGTGATGCAGCCCTGGCTTTCGGCTTCTACCAGGTGACACACGCGTTCGAGCACTTCGTGCACGTTGGTCATCGCCAGCGATGGCAGCTTGTTGGAGCCGAGCATGCGGTCCACCAGGTTACGCAGGCGGTCGGCCTCTTCGATGATGACGTTGGTGTAGTCCTTGAGGTGTTCCTCTGGCAGCTCGCGGGCCAGCAGTTGTGCCGCACCACGAATGCCGCCCAGGGGGTTCTTGATTTCGTGCGCCAGGCCGCGCACCAGCATCTTGCTGGTTTCCTGCTTGGACAGTTGCGCTTCTTCCTTGGTGATGCGCAGCAGGCGGTCGCGGGGGTGCACTTCCAGCAGCAGCAAGGTCGCACCGTTGCTCAGGATAGGGGTCACGGCGTAGTCGACCGTCAGCGTCTGGCCGGTAAGCGCAGTGAGCATGGCTTCGCGCTTGGTGAACGGGTGTGCTTGCTCCACTGCCTGGCGCAATGAACTCAGGGCTTCGGCCGACTCGGTGAACAATTCACTGATGAACTGCCCATGGCTGCGCTGGCCGCTGATGGCCAGGAGCATCTCTGCCGCCGGGTTCATATACTCAAGGCGCAAGTCGTCATTGAGCAGGATGGTCGCGGTGGTCAGGTTGTCGAGTAGCAAACGGTGCAGTGCATCGCTGATGGTCATTGGGACCTCTTTTGGAGCAAGGCGCGGGCTTGAGGCACACGCTGATACAAGGAAAATGCAAAAACCAAACCAAGGCTCCGAAAAGAAGCGTGCAAGCCCTGAAATGGGGGATTTAGGCGCGAAACTGTGGCGTTCTGCCAGCTTGCTCGGGAAGTTTCGAACCAAAATGGGCTGACCAGGTGGGAAGGGTGCAGCCTATCGCACCAATATAGTGCGGTTTTATGAAGGTTGTTCAGGAAGTGGCGAGTGGATCGTTTTCGGGGCGCGGTGAAAACGATCCGGAGTGGGGGATGGATCAGTGTTGTTCGGAAAGTGGCATGCCCGGACGGCCCGCGTAAAAGACCAGCAGCTCGACCGGGGTGTTGCCGGTAATACCACGATGTTCAATGCCTACCATCTCGGCCAGGGTTTGCCCTTGCCTCAAGGTGCGCGTCAGTCCGCCCTTACGGGTTTCAACGGTTAGTTCTCCCGAAACGATGTAGGCGGCATTCGGCATTGGGTGAGTGTGCCAGGGCAATTGCGTGTGCGCAGGGATCTTGAGGCGTATGAGCGTCAGTTGCGGCGGACCTGAGGGGTAGGCTTTGTAAGGTGTGCCATCCCATGACGCGCTGCGTTCAAGCAACACCTCTTTTTCGATGTGTACGGCGTTCTTTGGGTGGGTGCCGCAGCCAAGCAACGACAAACCCACCGCTGCTGCAATCAAGCACTTGAGGGTGATCATGGTTCCATCCTGTTCGATAAATGAACAGTCAGGCTATGGCTACCGGCCTCGGTGAAGATGCAGGACGGGTCCTCAAATCAAGTAGGTCCAGTGCACAGTTCGGCCGTGGCGCGGATCATCGCCAGCTGACGCAACGGATCGTTCAGCGGCTCATGCACGGCCTCGGCCAACCATTGTGGGCACTGCGGGTCGGTACGCTGCGGGGTGAAGTCAGCCAATTGCTGCAGCAGGCGTTTCTGCAGCTCGTCCAATTGCGGGCGGATCTGTTTCACCAGGTCGGGGCGTGGATCGTCAGGTGCCTTGCCCTGGAATTGCCAGTCGGAGAGGTGGGTGTACTGCACCAGTTTGTTGGCTTCGATCTGCGCCGAGAAGAACTGCTCGGCAGCGCCAGGTGGCAGCTTGTAGCTCGGTGCCTGGGCGGCGACGCTGGCGATCACCTCTTGTTCGCGCTTTTTATCTTCTACAGGCTTTTTGCTGTCCCATTTGCTCAGTGCGACCTGATCGGCAATCTCCAAGCGTTCGGCGATGCTGTTGAGCAGCGGTTCGAGCGCGGGTGGCGCGGCACTCGCAGTGGCACTGACGAACAACAGAGCGAACACAAATCGAAACTTCAAGGGTGATCTCCTGTGGGAGGGGGCTTGCTCCCGGTGGGGGTGTATCAGTTGACCTCTATTTGACTGAACCACCGCCATCGGGAGCAAGCCCCCTCCCACATTTAGATTGGGTTTGCAGGTTTTGAGCGGCGTCAGTCAGAGGCTACCTTAACTTGCGTGGTTGCCTACAGGTGCGCCAGAATCTGCCGGCTTGTACGGCTGGCTTGTCGTCTCTAAGGTTGCTCGGTCGCTGCTCATCAGCGATCAGGTTTAGTAGCCTGAGGGTTAAGTTAAGCTCGTACCGCGCCGATCTTATGGCGGCTGTGTGCAGGGCATCTTCGGATGCGCCGGTTTTTGCTTAACTTCCCCGGTCTACTAACCTGCGCATAGCTGCCACCCCTATCGTTTAGTAGCGAGTCGATGGCGGCCTCATTCGAGGAAGTTAAGACATGTTCAAGCTGTGATAATCCCCAGGCAAAAAAAAGACCTCCCGAAGGAGGTCTTTTTTTGTCACGCCGCTCTAAGAAGCAGCGCTACCGGATCAGCAGCTGTAGTACAGCTCGTATTCCAGTGGGTGTACGAAGGTACGCACCTTGATTTCTTCTTCGCTTTTCAGGCCGATGTAAGCGTCGATGAAGTCGTCGCTGAATACGCCGCCTTTGGTCAGGAACGCACGGCCCTTGTCCAGCTCTTCCAGAGCTTCTTTCAGGCTGCCACACACTTGTGGGATCTCTTTGGCCTCTTCAGGCGGCAGGTCGTACAAGTTTTTGTCGGCGGCGTCGCCAGGGTGGATCTTGTTCTGGATACCGTCCAGGCCGGCCATGACCAGGGCAGCGAAGGCCAGGTATGGGTTGGCTGCTGGATCCGGGAAGCGGGCTTCGATACGGCGAGCACGAGGGCTGGACACGTAAGGAATACGGATCGACGCGGAACGGTTACGTGCCGAGTAGGCCAGCATTACCGGTGCTTCGAAACCTGGGACCAGACGCTTGTAGGAGTTGGTCGACGGGTTGGTGAAGCCGTTCAGGGCCTTACCGTGCTTGATGATACCGCCGATGAAGTACAGGGCAGTGTCGGACAGGCCGGCATAACCTTCGCCAGCGAAGGTGTTCTTGCCATCTTTGGCGATGGACAGGTGAACGTGCATACCCGAACCGTTATCGCCGTACAGAGGCTTAGGCATGAAGGTAGCGGTACGGCCGTAAGCAACGGCGGTGTTGTGTACGCAGTACTTCAGGGTCTGTACTTCGTCAGCCTTGGCAACCAGGGTGTTGAACTTCACACCGATTTCGTTCTGACCGGCAGTGGCCACTTCGTGGTGGTGCACTTCGATGACCAGGCCCATGTCTTCCATGGCGTTGCACATGGAGGTACGGATTTCGTGGTCGTGGTCGAACGGCGGAACTGGGAAGTAGCCCCCTTTGATACCTGGACGGTGGCCATGGTTGCCGCCTTCCACGTCTTGGTCGGACATCCAGGAGCCTTGTTCGGAGTAGATCTTGAACATGGAACCGGAGATGTCGGACTTGAACTTAACCTGGTCGAAGATGAAGAATTCTGGCTCTGGGCCCACGAATACGGTGTCACCGATACCGGTGGACTTCAGGTATTCCTCGGCACGCTTGGCGATCGCACGTGGGTCGCGGTCGTAGCCTTGCATGGTCGAAGGCTCGATCACGTCGCAGACGAGGATCAGGGTTGGCTCTTCGGTGAACGGGTCAAGTACGGCAGTGCTGTCGTCCGGCATCAGGATCATGTCGGAGGCTTCGATGCCTTTCCAGCCGGCGATGGAGGAACCGTCGAACATTTTGCCTTCTTCGAAGAAAGCATCATCCAGCGCATCGCGAGCCGGCATGGTCACGTGGTGCTGAGTGCCTTTGGTGTCCGTGAAGCGCAGATCAATCCATTTAACGTCATGATCTTTGATGAGTTGAACCGACTTCGACATAGTGTCCTCCGGGTGGCTTCGGGCTGGGGTAGTGGAGTTAGCCCTTAGAATGTGGGTGATGCCGGCGCGGATAGTCCGCCATGGCAACCTGCCTCACAAGAGAGCAAATTGCATGCCAGTGCGCCAACATGGGTTTTTTGCTCCAAAAACGCCCCTATAACGGTGCATTGCGACAAAAGCGCAAAAAACGCGCACCTCAATGTGGCGCAAAAGCGCGCAAATGCACCTATTTAGTGCGTAGCGCTTGTTGTGCATATTAACTGGTTAAACCTTGAGCGATTTCCGCTATAATCCGCGCCCCCCTTTTTCAGCAGGCCCGGCGCGCGCTGTTTCCATGAAATTAATCGTTAAAGTCTTCCCCGAGATCACCATCAAAAGCCGACCGGTACGGACGCGTTTCATCCGTCAGTTGGCCAAGAACATCCGTGCCGTGCTCCGCGATCTGGACCCGGCTGTGGTGGTGAACGGCGTGTGGGACAATCTCGAGCTGGAAACCCGTATCACCGAGCCCAAAGCCTTGAAGGACATGACCGAGCGCCTGAGCTGCATGCCGGGCATCGCGCATTTCCTGCAGGTGGATGAGTACCCGCTGGGCGACTTCGACGACATCACCGAGAAGTGCAAGCAGCACTATGGTCAGTCACTTGAAGGTAAGATTTTTTCGGTGCGCTGCAAGCGTGCCGGCAAGCACACCTTCAGCTCCATGGACGTCGAGAAATACGTCGGCAGCAAGCTGCGTCGCGAGTGCGGCGCCGCCGGAATTTCCCTGAAAGCGCCGCAAATTGAAGTGCGCATGGAAATTCGCGACCAACGGTTGTTTGTGATCCACAGCCAGCACGACAGCATCGGCGGCTACCCGCTGGGCGCCCTGGAACAGACCCTGGTCCTGATGTCCGGCGGTTTCGATTCCACGGTGGCGGCCTACCAGATCATGCGCCGCGGCCTGATGAGCCACTTCTGCTTCTTTAACCTGGGCGGACGTGCACATGAATTGGGCGTGATGGAAGTCGCGCACTTTATCTGGAAGAAGTACGGCAGCTCCCAACGCGTGCTATTTGTAAGCGTGCCCTTCGAGGAAGTGCTGGGCGAAATTCTCGGCAAAGTCGATAACAGTCATATGGGCGTAGTTTTGAAGCGTATGATGTTGCGCGCTGCGTCCCGGATTGCCGACCAGTTGCAGATTGATGCGCTGGTGACTGGTGAAGCGATCTCCCAGGTCTCCAGCCAGACGCTGCCGAACCTGTCGCTGATCGACTGCGTCACCGAAAAGCTGGTGTTGCGCCCGCTGATCGCCAGCCACAAGCAGGACATCATCGACCTGGCAGAAGAAATCGGCACCGCTGACTTTGCCAAGCATATGCCTGAATATTGCGGGGTCATCTCGGTGAACCCCAAGACCCACGCCAAGCGCAACCGCGTGGAGTACGAAGAACAACAGTTTGATATGGCGATTCTGGAGCGTGCGCTCGAGAACGCCAAGCTGGTCCCGATCGATCGCGTTATCGACGAACTGGGCCAGGATGTGCAGATCGAAGAAGTCAGCGAAGCCCTGGCCGGCCAGATCGTCGTCGACATCCGTCACCCGGATGCCGCCGAAGATGAGCCGCTGGAAATCGCCGGCATCGACGTACAAACGCTGCCGTTTTATGCATTGAACGCGCGTTTCAAGGAACTGGATAACAGCCGTCAGTACCTGCTGTATTGCGACAAAGGCGTGATGAGTCGCCTGCATGCCCACCATTTGCTCAGTGAGGGGTATGCCAATGTGCGCGTTTATCGACCGAGCTAAGAGCCCGGGGCTGTTTGCCTGTGGCCTGCGTCACCGGCCCCCCGACTCTGCCGTCAAGCTGTAACGGCAAGGCCTGACTCTACTGTTAATCGCTGCCACGACCTGTCAGCACACCGAATCCTCTGATCGAGATACACAAGTGATCGAAAATCTACGTAACATCGCCATCATTGCTCACGTTGACCATGGTAAAACCACCCTGGTAGACAAACTCCTGCGTCAATCCGGCACCTTGGAGCGCAACGAGCTCAACGACGAGCGCGTGATGGACTCCAACGACCAGGAAAAAGAGCGCGGTATTACCATCCTGGCTAAAAACACCGCGATCAACTGGAACGGCTACCACATCAACATCGTGGATACCCCGGGCCACGCCGACTTCGGCGGCGAAGTAGAACGCGTAATGTCGATGGTTGACTCCGTTCTGCTGCTGGTTGACGCTCAAGACGGCCCTATGCCGCAAACCCGTTTCGTGACCAAGAAGGCTTTCGAAGCCGGCCTGCGTCCGATCGTGTGCATCAACAAGGTTGACCGTCCAGGCGCGCGTCCGGACTGGGTTCTGGACCAGATCTTCGACCTGTTCGACAACCTGGGTGCCACCGAAGAACAGCTGGACTTCAAAGTCGTCTACGCCTCGGCCCTGAACGGCATTGCCGGTCTGGAACACACCGACATGGCTGAAGACATGACCCCGCTGTACCAGTCGATCGTCGACAACGTACCGGCTCCAAAAGTTGACCGTGAAGGCCCGTTCCAGATGCAAATCTCGGCACTGGACTACAACAGCTTCCTGGGTGTTATCGGCGTTGGCCGTATCGCGCGTGGTAGCGTCAAGCCGAACACCCCGGTTGTTGCTATCGGCGCCGACGGCAAGAAACGCAACGGTCGTATCCTGAAGCTGATGGGTCACCACGGTCTGCACCGTATCGACGTTGAAGAAGCGTTCGCCGGCGACATCGTGTGCGTGAGCGGTATGGACTCGCTGTTCATCTCCGACACCCTGTGCCAGCCGGACAACGTCGAGGCGATGAAGCCTCTGACCGTTGACGAGCCAACCGTTTCCATGACCTTCCAGGTAAACGACTCGCCTTTTTGCGGTAAAGAAGGCAAGTTCGTGACGTCCCGTAACATCAAGGAACGTCTGGACAAAGAGCTGCTGTACAACGTTGCTCTGCGCGTTGAAGAAGGCGACTCGGCCGACAAGTTCAAGGTTTCCGGCCGTGGTGAGCTGCACCTCTCGGTACTGATCGAAACCATGCGTCGGGAAGGCTTCGAAATGGGCGTTGGTCGTCCAGAAGTGATCATCCGTCAAGTTGACGGCGTGAAGCAGGAACCGTTCGAAAACGTCACCATCGACACCCCTGAAGAATCCCAGGGCAAGGTCATGGAAGAGATGGGCCTGCGTAAGGGCGACCTGACCAACATGGTGCCGGATGGCAAAGGCCGTGTACGTCTGGAATACAACATCCCTGCTCGCGGTCTGATCGGTTTCCGTAACCAGTTCCTGACCCTGACCAACGGTGCTGGCATCCTGACCTCGATCTTCGATCGCTACGACACCATGAAGTCCGGCGACATGTCCGGCCGTCAGAACGGTGTTCTGGTCTCGGTAGAAACCGGTAAGGCGCTGACCTACTCCCTGGAAACCCTCCAGGCGCGTGGCAAGCTGTTCGTTGAACACGGTCAAGAGATCTACAACGGCCAGATCGTTGGTCTGAACAGCCGTGACAACGACATGGGCGTCAACCCAACCAAAGGCAAGAAGCTCGACAACATGCGTGCTTCGGGTAAAGACGAAACCATCGCTCTGGTTCCACCTGTTCGCTTCACCCTGGAACAGGCCCTGGAATTCATCCAGGACGACGAGCTGTGCGAAGTCACGCCTAAGTCGATCCGCCTGCGTAAGAAAATCCTGGACGAAGGCGAGCGTACCCGCGCTGCCAAGAAAGCCAAGAACTGAGTTAACTCAGGCTGAATGAAAAACGCCCCCGGTCGAAAGGCCGGGGGCGTTTTTTTGTGCCTGCAGTTTATGTGCAGAGCGCGCTCTTGTAGTGAGCGGGCTTGCCCCGCGCTGGGTGGCGAAGCCGCCCCAAAACTTGATACCTCGTTCTAACTGGAGAAACGCTGTGCCTGGGTCGGGGCGGCTTCGCCCCCCAGCGCGGGGCAAGCCCGCTCACTACAGGGAATCAGAACTTATCGAGGGTCTTGAACTTGGTCTCGCGCACCACTTCCTTCGGCTTATACGCACAGTACCCCGGGCGCGGCCCGATTTTCGGGTGGTTGCGGCAGGTATCCGGGCGCTTGTCATAAATAGTGCAGAAGCGCGTCTTACGATCCAGGTACAGGCAGTCGTTGTTGCTCATGCGCTGCAGGGTAAAGATCTCGGATTTGGAATTGAAACGCTCGACGATGCCTTCCTTCTGCAACCGTTTGGCGATGTTCTTCGGCGGGTCGCCGCGCTCGAATTCATCGACGATGCCGATGCGGATCAGGTCCTTGATCTTCACTTCGACCGGCAGCGTGCAGCAGCTGGACACGCAACCACCGCACATATGCGCGGAATATTTCTGCCACGTTTCAAGACGGTCGAGTTCCGCGGCGGCGATCAATTGAGGCTTCATCAGGGTTCCAAAGGTGGGGCTGTATCCGGGCGCGCGATCATACCGGGATTGGTGATTTTTTGAACAATATTTTGCTGTTTTCAGCTCAAAGGTTTGCCGGCGGGCTGAACGGGCACGACCCCTGCATCTAATTCGCGTAAAGGTGAATGAGTTAAAAAACTGCCGAACCAGAGCGTCTACCGTCTGTCAGACCGTCTAGGCTCTAGCAACTCCTTCTATCTCGCCCGAGGTCGCAATTGATGTCTCAGGAACCACTTGCACGAGAAGCAGAGGTAGCCGCATTTCGCGATGCCGTCTTGACCAAACTCACCTACGCGGTGGGCAAGGACCCGGATCACGCCTTCGACCATGACTGGTTCGAAGCCATTGCCCTGGCCGCACGCGACCAGATGGTCGACCACTGGATGGACCATACCCGGCGGATTTACCGCAAAGGCCAGAAGCGGGTGTATTACCTCTCGCTGGAATTCCTTATCGGTCGTTTGCTCTACGACAGCCTGAGCAACCTTGGCGTGCTCGAAATCGCGCGCGAAGCACTGTCCGAGCTGGGCGTCGACCTGGAGCGCATCCGCCTGCTGGAGCCCGACGCGGCGCTCGGCAACGGTGGCCTGGGCCGCTTGGCGGCGTGCTTTATGGAGAGCATGTCGACCTTGGGCATTGCCGGCCACGGTTATGGCATCCGTTATGAACACGGCTTGTTCCGCCAGGCGATTGTCGATGGCTGGCAACAGGAGCAGACCGAACGTTGGCTGGATTTCGGCAACCCGTGGGAGTTTGAACGGGCCGAAGTGATTTACCCGATCGGCTTTGGCGGCAGCGTCGAAACGCTGCCGGATGCCGCCGGCAAGCAAATCCAAGTGTGGTCGCCGAGCGAAACCGTACGCGCCGTTGCCTACGACACGCCCGTCGTCGGCTGGCGTGGCGCCAGCGTCAACACCCTGCGCCTGTGGCGTGCTCGGGCGGTGGAAGACTTGCACCTGGAGCGCTTCAACGCCGGTGACCACTTGGGCGCTGTCGCCGAAGTGGCCCGCGCTGAAAGCATCTCCCGAGTGCTTTACCCGGCCGACAGCACCGAAGCGGGGCAGGAGCTGCGCCTGCGCCAGGAATATTTCTTCGTCTCCGCGTCCCTGCAGGACCTGCTGCGCCGCCACAAAAACATGCACGGCTCAGTGCTGAGCCTGGGCGAGCACGCCGCGATCCAACTCAACGACACCCACCCGTCGATCGCCGTGGCTGAGTTGATGCGCCAATTGGTCGACCTGCACGACATTCCATGGGAAGCCGCCTGGGATGTGACGGTCGAAACCTTGTCGTACACCAACCACACCCTGCTGCCTGAAGCGCTGGAAACCTGGCCGGTCGGCCTGATGGAACGCATGCTGCCCCGGCACATGCAGATCATCTACCTGATCAACGCCCAGCATATCGACTCGCTGCGCGCCAAAGGCATCCACGACTTTGATGTGCTGCGCGCCGTGTCGCTGATCGAAGAAGACAATGGCCGTCGCGTGCGCATGGGCAACCTGGCATTCCTCGGTTCCCACAGCGTCAATGGCGTGTCCGGCCTGCACACCCAGCTGATGCGCAGCACGGTGTTTTCCGAATTGCACAAGCTGTACCCGGACCGTATCAACAACAAAACCAACGGCATCACCTTCCGCCGCTGGCTGTACCAGGCCAACCCGAAGCTCACCCAGATGCTGGTGGAGGCATTGGGCCCGGATATTCTCGACAACATGGAAACCCGCCTGGGCGAATTGGAAACCTTCGCCGAGAAGCAGACTTTCCGCAAAGCCTTCGCCGACCAACGTTTGCACAGCAAGCGCGCGCTGGCCGACATCATTCACGAGCGCCTGGGGATTGCGATCAACCCGGCGGCGATGTTCGATGTGCAGGTCAAGCGCATCCATGAATACAAACGCCAACTGCTGAACCTGCTGCACACCGTGGCGCTGTACCAGGCCATTCGTGCCGAACCTGGCACCGATTGGGTGCCGCGCGTGAAGATCTTCGCGGGCAAGGCAGCGGCGAGTTATCACCAAGCCAAGTTGATCATCAAGCTGACCAACGACATCGCCCGCACCGTCAATAACGACCCGACGGTGCGCGGGTTGCTGAAGGTGGTGTTCCTGCCTAACTACAACGTCAGCCTGGCGGAAAGCATCATCCCAGCGGCGGATTTGTCGGAGCAGATTTCCACGGCCGGCTTTGAAGCCTCGGGCACCAGTAACATGAAGTTCGGCCTCAATGGCGCGCTGACCATTGGCACCATGGACGGCGCCAACGTGGAAATGCACGAGCGCGTGGGCGCCGATCACATGTTTATCTTCGGCCTCAGTGCGCAGCAGGTGGAAGCCCGCAAGCATGCCGGTGAATTCAACGCCGGGCCGGACATCGCCGCGTCCCATCGTCTCAACGATGTGCTGCAAGCGATCCGCGGCGGGGTGTTCTCGCCGGATGACCCGGGCCGCTATGTGGGCTTGATCGACGGGTTGATCGACTACGACCGCTTCCTGGTGTGTGCCGACTTCGATTCCTATTGGGATGCCCAGGCGCGGGTCGAAGCGCATTGGCATGACTCCAAGGCGTGGTGGCGTTCGGCGGTACTCAATACCGCGCGTATGGGCTGGTTCTCTTCGGACCGGACGATCCGCGAGTACGCTACTGAGATCTGGAAAGCGCTCGACTAAACACGGCTGATCCCAAGGTGTGGGAGGGGGCTTGCCCCCGATAGCAGAGTGTCAGTTTGCAGATATGTCGACTGGTGCACCGCTATCGGGGGCAAGCCCCCTCCCACATTGGGCCCGCGTCGATATACTGAGCGCCGGTTTGCCTAGGGAATATCGACCATGCAATGGATTTTCATGCTGATTGGCCTGGTGCTCGGCTGGACGCTCGATGAGTCGTTCAGTGATGCGGGCATCGGTGCGCTGCTGGGGTTGGGCATTGGCCAGGCGATTCGCCTGGCGAAGCTGTCGGCCCAGGCGGACCAGCAGGCTCGTCAGTTGGAAACCACGCAGAAATCCCTGATAGCCCTGGGTGAGCGCCTGCGCCAACTGGAAGTGCCCACGCCCACGCCTGCGAGCACTGCGTTTGCTGAACCCTCTATTGCGCAACCAACACCTGTCGCTAAGACGCCCGAGCTGGTGTGGGAACTGCCTGCCGAGCTGACGCCCGTCGCGGTGGTCGCCGAGCCGAGCCAACCGCTGCCGGACGATGTCTGGACGCCCGCCCCGACCCCGCGCCTGCAAGAGCCCGCCATTCCCCGTGGCCCCAACCTGATCGAGCGTGCCATCAGTGGCGCGCGCAACTGGCTGTTTGGCGGCAATACCGTGTTGCGGGTCGGCGTGGTGCTGTTGTTCCTCGGCCTGGCCTTCCTGCTGCGCTATGCCACCGAGGGCATGGTAGTGCCGATCGAGGTGCGCTACGCCGGCGTCGCCGCCGCTGCATTGGGCCTGCTCGGCCTGGGCTGGTGGCTGCGCCTGCGTAACAGCCATTATGGCTTGATGCTGCAAGGCACCGGTATCGCCGTGCTGTACCTCACGGTGTTTGCCGCGATGCGTTTGCACCCGCTGATTGATCCGAGCGCGGCGCTTGGGCTGCTGGTGGCGGTCACGGTGTTTTCGGCGATCCTGGCGATTACCCAGGATGCACTCGGGCTCGCGTGCGCAGCGGCGCTCGGCGGTTTTGCCGCACCGATCCTCACGTCGACCGGCGCCGGTAACCATGTCGCATTGTTCAGTTACTTCGCCCTGCTCAACGCCGGCATTCTTGCCATCGCCTGGTTCAAGGCTTGGCGGCTGCTCAACCTCATCGGTTTTGTCGGCACCTTTGGTATTGGCTTCGCCTGGGGCATGCGTTCCTACACACCGGAACTGCTGTGGAGTACCGAGCCGTTCCTGATCCTGTTTTTCCTGATGTACCTGGCCATCGGCCTGTTGTTCGCCCGGCGCAAATTGCTCGAGCTGCGCGACGCGCCTGAGGATGACAGCCGTGGCGCGCTGCTACGCTGGTCGGCGGCCAAAGGTGATTATGTCGACGGCAGCATGCTGTTCGGCCCGCCGCTCGTGGGCTTCGGCCTGCAGTTCGCCCTGGTGCAGCACCTGGAATTTGCCGCAGCGTTCAGCGCCTTGGGCCTGGGCATCCTCTACATGGGCCTGGCCCGACTGCTGAGCGGCGGGCGTGCCTTGCTGCTGGCGGAAACTTGCCTGGCCTTGGGCGTAATCTTTGCCAGCCTGGCGATCCCCCTGGGCCTCGACGCACGTTGGACGGCGGCGGCCTGGGCGGTGGAAGGTGCCGGCATCTTCTGGCTCGGCTTGCGCCAGCAGCGGCCATTGGCGCGGGCCTTTGGCGTGTTGCTGCAAGTGGGCTCGGCGCTGGCGTTCCTCAGTGAACTGCGCGTCGGTGAACAGGCGTTGCTCGACGGCGCTCCGCTGGGGGCGTTGCTGTTGGGCGCGGCGCTGTTGTTCAGCTTTGATCAGCTGCGTAAGGCTTCGCCCGAGCAGGCGGCGGATTGGGAGCGCAAAGGTCTGCCCGTGCTGGCGAGCCTTGGCTTGAGCTTTTTGTACCTGCTCGCGCCCTTGCTGTTGCAGACCCAAGGCACCGCCATCAGTTGGGCCATCGCTGGGCTGGTGACGCTGGTCATCGGTCTGCGCATCGGCTCGCGTACCTTCCTGTTCACCGCGTTTGCCGTGCAATTGTTGGGCGGCGCGTTGTTCCTGCTGCGATTGCAAGGTGGTGACGGGGTCGCTGTGTTCAATGCGGGCTGGAGTGGTTTGTTGACCGCTTCACTGATCGGCCTGGCCTTGATCGGCGGCATGCTGCTGGCGGCACGCGATGACAGGGTGCGCGGCGATGTCCGACTGCTGCGCGGGTTGTCGGTGGTGCTGCTGGCGGGTCTTGTACTGATCAATCTTGCCGTGTTGTTCGTGCTGCCATGGGAAAGCGCCAGCGGCGTGTGGGCGGCCAGCGGTTTGTTGATTATCTGGCTGAGCCTTTACCTGCAACAACGCGTCAGCTTTGTGTTCGGCTTGCTGCTGCAACTGATCGGCGGCGGGTCTTTCCTGCTGGCGGTACCCGAATTGCTCGGGCCATTAACCCGCGAGGGTTTGCGTCCGCTGGCCCACAGCGGTTTCTGGACGCCGATGGTGCTGGGCCTGGCCGCACTGGTCGGCGCCTGGCGCTTGCAGCGCGAACCGCATGCGCCGGTGTTTGCCGTATTGAAACTGCAACGCCTGTCCGACCTGCTGTTGGTGTGGGGCGCGGCGTGGTGGACGTTGGCGCTGGTCAGCGAAGTGTTGCGCTTTATCCCACAGGAATTGCAGGGAGCGTTCCTGCTGGGCGGCGCGGCGATCAGCGTGGCGATCTGGATGCTGCTGGCATCGCGTTTGAACTGGGCGTCGCTGGGCACATTGTGCACGTTGCTGATGCCGGCGGTGGGCGTGGTGTTGCTGGTGTGCGCGCATACCTATTACCACCCGGCGGCGCAGTACGGCTGGCTGGCATGGCCGGCGGTGTTTGCGGTGCATTTCATCTCGCTGCGGCGTTTGGCGGCGATCGCTCCCGCCAAGGCGCTGAGCGTGGCCCACGTGCTGGGCTGCTGGATGCTGATCGGCCTGTTGGCGCTGGAGTTGCGCTACGGTCTGCTGAGGCTGTCGGCCGAATACAACGCCTGGCGCTGGCTGGGGTGGGCGATTCTGCCAAGCCTGTATCTCGTGCTGGCTGCTGCGCCGCGCAATTGGCCATGGCCGGTGGCGGCGTATCCAAAGGAGTATCGAGTGTTGGCGGCCTTGCCATTGGCGGTGCTGATGCTCGGCTGGTTCTGGCTGGCGAACAGCTTCAGCGACGGCACGGCCAAGCCGCTGCCCTTTGTGCCGCTGATCAACCCGCTGGACCTGGGCCTGTTGTTCGCGCTGCTGGGTGTGTACCTGTGGTCCCGCAGTGTGGCGCCACAGCGCGGGCCGCGCGCCGAGCTGATCGCCCAGGGTGTCGCGGGCGTCTCGCTGTTTGCTTTCTTTACCGCGCTGGTGATGCGCACCGCCCATCATTGGGGCGGCGTGCCGTTTCACTTGGACGCGTTGCTTGAGTCCATGCTGGTACAGGCAGGCCTGTCGATCGTCTGGACCTTGATCGCCCTCGGCCTGATGATCGGCGGCCACCTGCGCCATCGTCGTGACGTGTGGCTGATCGGCGCGGCGCTGATTGCGGTGGTGGTGGCCAAGCTGTTCTTTGTCGAACTGAGCAACCGCGGCGGCCTGGCGCGGATCGTGTCGTTTATCGGTGTGGGCGGGTTGTTGCTGGTGGTAGGTTACTTTGCACCACTGCCGCCCAAGCGTGCCGAACCTGCGTTGGAAACTGAAGGAGCATCCTCTTGATCGGTAAGTTGAGCGTGGTCGTGGTCGGCTTGTGTACGGCCTTGTCAGTGTGGGCGCAGGAAACGCCTGCCGACTTCCCCACCCAGGTGCCACTGAGCATCAGCGGCAGTGGGCCCTGGTATCGCCTGGAACTGCCGCTGGCCGTGCAATTGAATGCGCGCCAGGCTGATCTCAGCGATGTGCGGGTATTCAACGCTGCCGGCGAGCCGCAAGCCTACGCGTTATCGCGTCAGTCCTCACAGCGCACCGAAAGCCGCAATGTCACCGACGTTAAGTGGTTTCCGCTGTACGCCGCCGACACCCAGCAAGCCTTGCCCGACGTGGTGATGAAGGCCACCACCGCAGGCACCCTGGTTGAAATCAAGCCGTCCACCGCGACGAAACCCGGCAAGCAAGTGTTGCGTGGCTGGGTGCTGGACGCCAGTGCAATCAAGGCGCCGCTGCAGCAACTGAGCCTGGACTGGAGCCGCGAGCAGGAGGGCTTCCAGCGTTTCAGCATTGAAGCCAGTGATGACTTGCAGCACTGGGACGCCTGGGGCGATGGGCAGGTGGCACGCTTGTCGTTCGCCGACGAACGGGTCGAGCAGCATGACGTGAGCCTGCCTGGGCAACCGGCGCGTTACTTGCGGCTGGTCTGGCAAGGCCAGGCGGCGCCATTGCTGACCTCGGCCAAGCTGGTGAGCGCGACCAGTAGCAGCTTGCCGCTGCCATGGGTCTGGTCGCAGCCGTTGGCAGGCATGCGGCTCAAGGCCGGTGAATACAGTTGGCAGTTGCCCATGGGGCTGAGTATCGAGCGGCTGCGCATCGAGTTGAAGCAACCCAACACGTTGGCGCCCGTGACGTTGGCGGGGCGCAGGGACAGCAAACAAGCGTGGCAGCCGCTGAGCAACGGTTTGCTGTATCGCCTGACCCAGAATGGCAAAGACGTGGTGCAGGATGAACTGCAGCTGCCGGGCCAACCGGTTGCCGAGCTGAAATTGCAGGTGGATGAACGCGGCGGTGGCCTGGGCGTTGAAGCCCCGGCGCTGCGTTTTGCGGTGCGCGCCACGCAATTGGTGTTTCTGGCTCGGGGTGAGCCGCCGTTTACGCTGGCGCTGGGGAGTGCGTCGGCCAAGGCGGCGAACCTTCCGCTTTCCACCCTGATCCCGGACTACAACGCCGAGCGTCTCAAGACAGTGGGGCAGGCCAAGGTTGTCGGTGAAGTGGTGGTCACGTCACCTGCCACCGCCGCTGCTGTCGAGGCCGGAACGGACTGGAAAAAGCTCGGCCTCTGGGCCGTGCTGCTGCTCGGCGTGGCGGCACTGGGCGCCATGGCCTACAGTTTGCTGCGCAAGCCGCCGGTGGCACGTTAAATAAAGTCCATGAACTCTATTGGGTTTAAATCCTCTGATAGGAGGAAATACGCCCCGACTCGCGCTAAACTGCGCGGGTTTTTAGCCCCCCATTCTCCGGAGCCTTCCATGTCCCGCGTTACCTTGAGTCGCTATTTGATTGAGCAGACCCGCAGCAACAACACGCCTGCCGATCTGCGCTTCCTTATCGAAGTGGTGGCGCGTGCCTGCAAGGAAATCAGCCACGCCGTGTCCAAAGGCGCACTGGGTGGTGTCCTGGGCAGCATGGGCACTGAAAACGTGCAAGGCGAAGTGCAGAAGAAGCTCGACGTCATCTCCAACGAGATCCTGCTCGAAGCCAACGAATGGGGCGGTCACCTGGCCGGCATGGCGTCCGAAGAAATGGACAATGCCTACCAGATCCCGGGCAAATACCCGAAAGGCGCGTACCTGCTGGTGTTCGACCCACTGGACGGCTCGTCCAACATCGACATCAACGCACCGGTTGGCACCATCTTCTCGGTACTGCGTTGCCCGAACGAATACCTGAGCCAGAACGAAGCCCTGAACGAAAAGGCCTTCCTGCAGCCAGGCACCGAGCAGGTCGCTGCCGGTTACGCCATCTACGGCCCACAGACCATGCTGGTGCTGACCCTGGGCGACGGCGTCAAAGGCTTCACCCTGGACCGCGAAATGGGCAGCTTCGTACTGACCCACGAAGACATCACCATTCCTGCATCCACCCAGGAATTTGCGATCAACATGTCCAACCAGCGCCACTGGGAAGAGCCGGTCACGCGTTACGTGGGCGAGTTGATGGCGGGCGAAGAAGGCCCGTTGAAGAAGAACTTCAACATGCGTTGGGTCGCCGCGATGGTGGCTGACGTGCACCGTATCCTGACGCGGGGTGGCTTGTTCATGTACCCACGTGACAGCCGCGAGCCGTCCAAGCCAGGCAAACTGCGCCTGATGTACGAAGCCAACCCAATGTCCTTCCTGGTCGAGCAAGCGGGCGGCGCGTCCACCGACGGCCACCAGCGCATTCTCGACATTCAGCCCGAAGGCCTGCACCAGCGTGTGGCGGTGTTCTTGGGTTCCAAGGAAGAAGTTGAGCGCGTGACGGCCTACCACAAGAAGTAAGTCTTCGCGATAAGTGATCGGCATTGTTGTGAGCCGGTTCACCCTTGAAGAAGCCCCGAAACGTTTCAGCGTTTTCGGGGCTTTTTTGTTTTTGCTCATCGGGAACCAGAAACCTCTTTTCCCTTCTAAGCTTCTGGCAGACCCCCATGCTGCTCAGTCCCTCCAGGAGTTTTTCCATGTCGTTACGCCGTCTCTCCCTGCTGGCTTTTTGCGTGCTGTTGGCCGCTTGCAGCAAGGTCAACCAAGAAAATTATCAAAAATTGTCGGCTGGCATGGCCAAGACAGAGGTCGAGTCGTTGCTGGGCAAGCCGACTGATTGTTCCGGCGCACTGGGCATGTCCAGTTGCACCTGGGGCGATAAAAACAGCTTTATCAGCGTTCAATATGCCGGTGACAAGGTTCTGATGTTTTCCGGGCAAGGCCTGAAGTAAACCGGGGCGAAAGCCTGCGGGAGAAGAAGAATGATCCGTTTTGTTTTGTTCCTTTGCGCCAGCCTGTTTTTGGCGGGCTGCGCCAGCCATTCTGGCGATGATCTGCAACCCAAGACCGCGAACAACGTCAACCTCAAGCGTTACCAGGGCACCTGGTATGAGTTGGCGCGATTGCCGATGTACTTCCAACGCAACTGCGCACAGTCCGAGGCGCGCTACACGCTGCTGCCGGATGGCGATATGTCGGTGTTCAACCGCTGCCTGACTACCGAATGGAAGTGGGAAGAAGCCAAGGGCACGGCCACGCCGCAAGTGCCGGGCAAGACCGACAAGCTCTGGGTGGAATTCAATAACTGGTTTACCGCCCTATTGCCGGGCGTTGCCAAGGGCGATTACTGGGTGCTGTACGTCAGCGATGACTACAAGACCGCGATTGTCGGCAGCCCGAGCCGGCGTTACATGTGGATCTTGTCGCGCACGCCGACGGTCAATGCGGACACCCGCGAAGACCTGCTGAGCAGGGCGCGGCAGCAGGGGTATGACACCACACGGCTGATCTGGCGCACGTCGGACAAGCAGATGGCGAAGACCTCGCAGTAGCTCTGGATCAGCGCCAATCCAATGTGGGAGGGGGCTTGCTCCCGATTGCAATGTGTCAGTCAGCACGTCTGAAACTGATACACCGCCATCGGGAGCAAGCCCCCTCCCACATGGGTTATGGGTTGCCGGTTAGCCCAGCAAATCCCTCAAGACCTGCGTGAACGCCCGGCCGCTTTCTTCCTCGCCGGCATGATGCCCGTCCCGCACCACCCACTTGCCGTTGACCAGCACATCACGCACTTGCCGATCACCGCCTGCGAACAGCCAGCGATTGAGAATCCCGTCCTCTGTCGCTGTCGCCAGGTAAGGGTCGTTACCGTCCAGCACAATCCAATCCGCACGCTTACCCACTGCCAACTGACCAATCGGTTGTCCCAATGCCTGGGCACCACCGTCCAGCGCGGCATCAAACAGCGTGCGGCCGACCATCGGTTGATCGCTGCGATACAAGCGATTGCGCCGTTGATCACGCAAGCGCTGCCCATATTCCAGCCAACGCAGTTCTTCCACCACGCTCAGTGATACGTGGCTGTCGGAACCGATGCCCATGCGTCCGCCCTGGGCGAGGTAGTCCACCGCCGGGAAAATCCCGTCACCCAGGTTGGCCTCGGTGGTCAGGCACAAGCCGGCAACTGCACGGCTCTTGGCCATCCGTGTCACTTCGTCTGCGTCGGCATGCGTGGCGTGCACCAGGCACCAGCGTTCATCGATGTCGACATTGTCATAGAGCCATTGCAGCGGGCGCTTGCCGCTCCAGGCCAGGCAGTCGTCGACTTCTTTCTGTTGTTCGGCGATGTGGATATGCACCGGGCACGCCTTGTCGCTGGCGGCTAGCACGTCACTGATTTGCTGTGGCGTGACCGCGCGCAACGAGTGGAAGCACAGGCCCAACTGCTGCGCCGGTTGCGCCGCGAGGACCGGCTGCAGGCGTGCTTGCAGGTCCAGGTAGTGTTCAGTGCTGTTGATAAACCGGCGCTGGCCCTCATTGGGCGCCTGGCCGCCAAAACCGGAATGGGTATAGAGCACCGGCACCAGCGTCAGGCCGATCCCGCTGCTGGCCGCTGCCTGGCTGATCTGGCGCGACAGTTCCGTGCGGTCGGCATACGGCTGGCCGCTGACGTCATGGTGCACATAGTGAAACTCGGCCACGGACGTGTAGCCGGCCTTGAGCATCTCGATGTACAGCTGGCGCGCGATCACCTGCAATTGATCCGGGTTGATCTTGCCCACCATGCGGTACATCAGGTCGCGCCAGGTCCAGAAACTGTCATTCGGGTTGCCGGCGACTTCGGCCAAACCGGCCATGGCACGTTGGAATGCATGGGAGTGCAGGTTCGGCATGCCCGCCAATACCGGGCCTCTCAGCCGTTCGGCACCCTCTGCGCTGGCATTGGCCTCAACCTGTGTCAGCAGCCCATCGGCGCTGACTTCAAGACGTACATAATTGGCCCATCCATTAGGCAGCAGCGCGCGTTCGGCAAAGAAAGCGGACATGATCAAGGCACCCCGGTCGTGTGTTTATTTGTATATACATATACAGACGTTTGCCTGCTCGGTAAACTCCGGCAATCTATGCATCTTTTCCCCCTGCAAGGATTCCCTGTGCCGACTCCGCCCGCCAAGTCTTCACTGGCTGCCCACATGGACGAAAGTCCGGCGCCCTTGTATGCCCGTGTCAAACAGATGATCAGCCAGCAGATCCTCAACGGCAACTGGCCGCCCCATTACCGCGTGCCGTCGGAGAGCGAACTGGTCAGCCAGCTGGGTTTCAGCCGCATGACCATCAACCGCGCCCTGCGCGAGCTCACCGCCGAAGGTCTGCTGGTGCGCATGCAAGGCGTGGGCACCTTCGTCGCCGAGCCCAAGAGCCAATCCGCGCTGTTTGAAGTGCACAACATTGCCGATGAGATCGCCTCTCGCGGTCATCGCCATACGTGCCAGGTCATTACCCTGGGTGAAGAGGCCGCCGGTTCCGAGCGCGCTGTCGCCCTGGAAATGCGCGAAGGCGGTCGGGTGTTCCACTCGCTGATCGTGCATTTCGAAAACGATATCCCTGTGCAAATCGAAGACCGCTTCGTCAACGCCCTGGTCGCGCCGGAATACCTGCAGCAGGATTTCACCCAACAGACGCCCTATGCCTATTTGAACCAGGTGGCGCCGCTGACCGAAGGTGAGCACGTGGTTGAAGCCATCCTCGCCGACGCCGCCGAATGCAAGTTGCTGCAGATCGAGCCTACCGAGCCATGCCTGTTGATTCGCAGGCGCACCTGGTCTGGCCGTCAGCCGGTGACTGCCGCGCGTTTGATCCACCCCGGTTCCCGTCATAGCTTGGAAGGACGTTTCAGTAAATGAGTGCAATAAGCGTCTGGCGCGCCGTCGATTACGTGCGCATGCCGTGGAAAAACGGCGGTGGCAGTACCGAAGAAATCACCCGTGATGCAGGCACTGGCCTGGAGGGCTTTGGCTGGCGCCTGTCGATTGCCGATATTGGAGAGTCGGGCGGGTTTTCCAGCTTCGCCGGCTACCAGCGCGTGATCACCGTGATCCAAGGTGCCGGCATGGTGTTGACCGTTGATGGTGAAGAGCAGCGCGGGTTGTTACCGCTGCAACCCTTTGCGTTCAGGGGTGACAGCAAGGTGTCCTGCCGATTGATCACGGGGCCGATCCGCGATTTCAACCTGATCTATTCGCCAGAGCGTTACCACGCGCGGTTGCAGTGGGTGGATGGCGTGCAGCGGTTTTTCAGCACGGCGCAGACGGTGTTGGTGTTCAGCGTGGCGGATGAAGTGAAGGTGTTGGGCGAGAAACTCGGCCATCACGATTGCCTGCAAGTGGACGGTAACGCTGGCTTGCTGGATATCTCGGTCACGGGCCGTTGCTGCCTGATCGAACTGACCCAGCGCGGTTAAAAAATGTGGGAGGGGGCTTGCCCCCGATGGCGGTGGATCAGTCGGTACATCTATGACTGAAACACTGCTATCGGGGGCAAGCCCCCTCCCACATTTGTTTTTGCGCTGTTTACATAATCTGTTTCCAGTCCTCGCACCAATTTGTTACCGAATGCCCCAGCGTGGCGCAAAACCTCGCTCTGGTGACAAACCTCCCTCGCCGTAAACCTGCCTCTTAAGAAATTTCATCATGCCTTGAAGCCTTAATTTCCAAGGCTTGCACGCACTTTCCAAAAAAATCCAAACACCTCGCCCGGAAAGTTGGCCGCTCGATTGCATATGCTTGTATGTACAAGTAAAGATGTGTGCGTAAGAGTCGTCTTCGCACTCACCAAGCATGCGCGTCGATCGCCGAGGAGTCCTAGCTGTGACCAAGCCTACAAAATACCGTGACGTCGAAATCCGTGCCGCCCACGGTAACAAGCTCACCGCCAAAAGCTGGCTGACTGAAGCGCCGCTGCGCATGCTGATGAACAACCTCGACCCGCAAGTGGCCGAGAACCCAAAAGAATTGGTGGTGTACGGCGGTATCGGCCGTGCGGCACGTAACTGGGAGTGCTACGACCAGATCGTCGAGAGCCTCACCCACCTGAACGACGACGAAACCCTGCTGGTGCAATCCGGTAAACCGGTCGGTGTGTTCAAGACCCACAGCAATGCCCCGCGTGTACTGATCGCCAACTCCAACCTGGTGCCGCACTGGGCGAGCTGGGAACACTTCAACGAACTGGATGCCAAGGGCCTGGCCATGTACGGCCAGATGACCGCCGGCAGTTGGATCTACATCGGCAGCCAAGGCATCGTCCAGGGCACCTATGAAACCTTCGTCGAAGCCGGTCGCCAGCACTACGATTCAAACCTCAAAGGCCGTTGGGTGCTCACCGCCGGTCTCGGCGGCATGGGCGGTGCCCAGCCGTTGGCTGCAACCCTGGCCGGTGCGTGCTCGCTGAACATCGAGTGCCAGCAGGTCAGCATCGATTTCCGCCTGAACAGCCGTTACGTCGACGAACAAGCCACCGACCTCGACGACGCCCTGGCGCGCATCGCCAAATACACCCAGGAAGGCAAGGCCATTTCCATCGCCCTGCTGGGTAACGCGGCGGAAATCCTGCCGGAACTGGTCAAACGTGGTGTACGCCCGGACATGGTCACCGACCAGACCAGCGCCCACGACCCACTCAACGGCTACCTGCCGGCCGGCTGGACCTGGGACGAATACCGCGCCCGCGCCAAGACCGAGCCTGCCGCCGTGATCAAGGCCGCCAAGCAATCGATGGCCGTGCACGTCAAAGCCATGCTCGCGTTCCAGAAACAAGGCATCCCGACCTTCGACTACGGCAACAACATCCGCCAGATGGCCCAGGAAGAAGGCGTGGAAAACGCATTCGACTTCCCAGGCTTCGTACCGGCGTACATCCGTCCACTGTTCTGCCGTGGCGTCGGCCCGTTCCGTTGGGCGGCACTGTCCGGCGACCCGCAAGACATCTACAAGACCGACGCCAAAGTCAAAGAGCTGATCCCGGACGACGCCCACCTGCACAACTGGCTGGACATGGCCCGCGAACGCATCAGCTTCCAGGGCCTGCCGGCGCGTATCTGCTGGGTTGGCCTGGGCCAGCGCGCCAAGCTCGGCCTGGCGTTCAACGAAATGGTGCGCAGTGGCGAGCTGTCGGCCCCGGTCGTGATCGGCCGTGACCACTTGGACTCCGGCTCGGTCGCCAGCCCGAACCGCGAAACCGAAGCCATGCAGGACGGCTCCGACGCTGTGTCCGACTGGCCGCTGCTCAACGCCTTGCTCAACACCGCCAGCGGCGCGACCTGGGTCTCGCTGCACCACGGCGGCGGCGTGGGCATGGGCTTCTCCCAGCACTCCGGCATGGTGATCGTCTGCGACGGTACCGACGAAGCGGCTGAGCGGATCGCCCGCGTACTGCACAACGACCCGGCCACCGGGGTGATGCGTCACGCCGATGCCGGCTACCAGATCGCGATCGACTGCGCCAAGGAACAGGGCCTGAACCTGCCGATGATCAAGTAACCCAGGGGGGAGGGGGCAAGCCCCCTCCCACATTTGATCTGCAGTGAACCAGAAAACAATCCATCAGAGGTTGAACAACATGGCTGCAAATGACACCACCCCGTTGATCGAAAGGCGTTCGATCGACTACATCCCGGAAGTGGAAAGACACGGTCGTCTGTTGAGCCAGTTCACCCTATGGATGGGCGCCAACCTGCAAATCACCGCGATTGTCACCGGGGCCCTGGCCGTGGTGCTGGGCGGTGATGTGTTCTGGTCGTTGATCGGTCTGTTGATCGGTCAACTCATCGGCGGCGGTGTCATGGCGCTGCATGCGGCGCAAGGTCCCAAGCTTGGCCTGCCCCAGATGATCTCCAGCCGGGTTCAGTTCGGCGTGTACGGCGCGGCCATCCCGATCGTGCTGGTGTGCCTGATGTACCTCGGTTTCACCGCCACCGGCACCGTGCTTTCCGGCCAGGCGCTGGGCCAGTTGTTTGGGGTCAGTGACAGCGTCGGCATCCTGATCTTCGCCAGTGTCATTGTGCTGGTCACCGTGCTGGGTTACCGGGTGATCCATTTCATCGGCCGCGTCGCCAGCGTCATTGGCGTGATTGCCTTTGTCTACCTGTTCAGTCGCCTGATGAGCCAGACCGACGTTGGCGCCCTCCTGCAAATCCGCCACTTCAGCTGGAGCAGCTTCCTGCTGGCGGTGTCGCTTGCGGCCTCCTGGCAGATCGCTTTCGGCCCTTACGTGGCGGACTATTCACGTTACCTGCCGAGCGCGACGTCTTCAGTGAAAACCTTCCTCGCCGCCGGCGCCGGTTCGGTCATTGGCGCGCAGGTGGCGATGGTCCTCGGCGTGTTTGCTGCGGCCATGTCCAACGGGCAGTTCGCCGGTCACGAAGTGGCCTACATCGTGGGTTTGAGCGGCACCGGTGCCACCGCTGCGCTGCTGTATTTCAGCATCGCGTTCGGCAAGGTCACCATCTCTACGCTGAACTCCTACGGCAGCTTCATGTGCATTGCGACCATCATCAGCGGCTTCCGTGGCCGCCTGGAGGTCACGCGCCTGCAGCGTCTGGTGTTCGTGTTGGTCATCGTCGGTACCGCGACCCTGATCGCGTTGCTGGGCCAGCACTCGTTCCTCGGTGCTTTCAAGTCTTTCATCCTGTTCCTGCTGGCGTTCTTTACGCCCTGGAGTGCGATCAACCTGGTGGACTACTACTGCATCACTCGCGAGCGTTATGACGTGCCGGCGCTGGCCGACCCGAACGGTCGCTACGGCCGCTGGAACCTGCTCGGTATCAGCGTCTATGTGTTCGGCGTGCTGGTGCAATTGCCGTTCATCTCCACCAAGTTCTACACCGGCCCCTTGGTGGCCGCGCTGGGTGACGTGGACATTTCCTGGATCATCGGTCTGGTACTGCCTGCAGCCCTGTATTACCTGTGTGCGAAAAAATGGCACGGCACAGTGCCCGATCACCTGATCCTGCCGGTAGAGCAGGGCGCTACACCAACAACAAACGGGCTGGCCGCACAAGCCTGATGGGACGTGGACAGGGCAGGATGCCTACTGACTGCCGTAATCCATTTCAAGATTGGGAGCGTCACAACAATGAAAATGCATAAGACCCTGCTGGCCACCTTGCTCTCTGCAGGTTTGCTGGCCAGCGCTGGCGCCCAGGCGGCCGGCTGGTGCGAATCTGGCAAACCAGTGAAATTTGCCGGCCTGAACTGGGAAAGCGGCATGTTGCTCACCGACATCCTGCAAACCGTGCTGGAAAAAGGCTACGACTGCAAAACCGACAGCCTGCCGGGTAACTCCATCACCATGGAAAACGCCCTGAGCAGCAACGATATCCAAGTGTTTGCCGAAGAATGGGTCGGCCGCAGTGAAGTCTGGAACAAGGCCGAGAAGGCCGGCAAAGTCGTCGGCGTCGGTGCCCCGATTGTCGGCGCCATCGAGGGCTGGTACGTGCCGCGCTACGTGATCGAAGGCGACGCCAAGCGCAAGTTGGAACCCAAGGCGCCGGACCTGAAGAACATCGCCGACCTGGCCAAATACGCCTCGGTGTTCAAGGACCAGGAAGAGCCGTCCAAGGGCCGCTTCTACAACTGCCCGGCCGGCTGGACCTGCGAGCTGGACAACAGCGAAATGCTGAAGAGCTACGGCCTGGAAAGCACCTACACCAACTTCCGCCCAGGCACCGGCCCGGCGCTGGATGCGGCGGTGCTGTCGAGCTACAAGCGCGGCGAGCCGATCCTGTTTTACTACTGGTCGCCCACGCCGCTGATGGGCCAGGTCGACCTGGTCAAGCTGGAAGAAAAACCCGGCGTGGATAAAAGCGTGAGCATCAAGGTCGGCCTGTCCAAGGCTTTCCACGAGCAAGCCCCGGAATTGGTGGCCGTGCTGGAAAAGGTCAACCTGCCCATCGACCTGCTGAACCAGAACCTGGGTCGCATGGCCAAGGAGCGAATTGAGTCGCCGAAACTGGCGAAAATTTTCCTCAAGGAACATCCTGAAGTCTGGCACGCCTGGGTGAGTGAAGACGCAGCCAAGAAAATCGACGCGGCCTTGTAGGTCAAGCGTGCCCGGCTACCCTGAGGGGCAGCCGGGCGCCTGGCCACAACCCACTGGATCGAGAGCACGCTATGTTTCCTGAGAGTTTTACGTTTTCCATCGCCGACTGGGTCAACGGTTGGGTGGACTCACTGGTCACCAACTACGGTGATGTGTTCCGGCACATCTCCGACACCCTGCTATGGGCCATCGTCAACCTGGAAGGGTTGCTGCGCGCTGCCCCCTGGTGGCTGATGCTGGCCATCGTCGGCGCGGTTGCCTGGCACGCCACCCGCAAGGTGGTGACCACGGCGGTGATCGTCGGTTTGCTGTTCCTGGTGGGCGCGGTTGGCCTGTGGGACAAGCTGATGCAAACCCTGGCGCTGATGATGGTCGCCACGGTGATCTCGGTGCTGATCGGCATTCCGTTGGGCATTCTGTCGGCGCGCAGCAATCGCCTGCGTTCGGTGCTGATGCCGTTGCTCGACATCATGCAGACCATGCCCAGCTTCGTGTACCTGATCCCGGTGCTGATGCTGTTCGGCCTGGGCAAGGTCCCGGCGATTTTTGCCACGGTGATCTACGCCGCGCCGCCGCTGATCCGCCTCACCGACCTGGGCATTCGCCAAGTTGACGGCGAAGTCATGGAAGCGATCAACGCCTTTGGTGCCAACCGCTGGCAGCAACTGTTCGGCGTGCAGCTGCCGCTGGCGTTGCCGAGCATCATGGCCGGCATCAACCAGACCACCATGATGGCGCTGTCGATGGTGGTGATCGCCTCGATGATCGGCGCCCGTGGCTTGGGTGAAGACGTACTCGTCGGCATCCAGACCCTCAACGTTGGCCGAGGCCTCGAAGCCGGGCTGGCGATCGTGATTCTCGCCGTGGTCATCGACCGCATTACCCAGGCCTATGGTCGTCCACGACACGAGGCGAGCAAATGACTACTGTCAGTAAAATCGAAGTTAAAAACGTCTTCAAGATCTTCGGCGCGCGCTCCAAGGATGCGCTGGCCATGGTCGGGCAGGGCAAGACCAAGGACCAGGTCCTGGCCGAGACCGGTTGTGTGGTCGGCGTGAACGACCTGTCCCTGAGCATCGGCACCGGTGAGATCTTCGTGATCATGGGCCTGTCGGGCTCGGGCAAATCCACCTTGGTGCGCCACTTCAATCGCTTGATCGACCCGACCAGCGGCGCGATCCTGGTGGATGGCGAAGACATCCTGCAACTGGACATGGAAGCCCTGCGCCAATTCCGTCGGCACAAGATCAGCATGGTGTTCCAGAGCTTCGGCCTGCTGCCCCACAAGAGCGTGCTCGACAACGTCGCCTACGGCCTCAAGGTGCGTGGTGAAACCAAGCAGGTGTGCGCCGAACGCGCCCTGCACTGGATCGAAACTGTGGGCCTCAAGGGCTACGAAAACAAATACCCGCACCAGCTTTCCGGCGGCATGCGCCAGCGTGTGGGCCTGGCTCGCGCACTGGCGGCCGACACCGACATCATCCTGATGGACGAAGCCTTCAGCGCCCTCGACCCGCTGATCCGCGCCGAGATGCAGGACCAGTTGCTGGAGCTGCAAAAGACCCTGCACAAAACCATCGTATTTATCACCCACGACCTCGACGAGGCCGTGCGCATCGGCAACCGCATTGCGATCCTCAAGGACGGCAAGCTGATCCAGGTCGGCACGCCTCGGGAGATCCTGCATTCGCCGGCGGATGAGTATGTGGATCGGTTTGTTCAGCGGCGGGCGGCGGTGGTCTGACCTGGATTTGTTGGTGAGGCTGATGGCCTCATCGGGTGCAAGCCCCTCCCACATTGGCCCTGTGTTAACCCGATCAAAGGTGGGAGGGGGCTTGCCCCCGATAGGGCCGGTAAGGCTGCACAAGAATTGAAGAGAGTATGAAGATGTCCCAGGCAACAACAATCACCCTCGCCGACACTCCAATGCGCTGGCAGGACGTAGTCGCCGTCGCCCGCCACGGCGCGGTGCTCGAGCTCTCGGGCCAGGCCTGGGCGCGCATCGACAACGCCCAGGCCATCGTGCAGCGCATCGTCACCCGCGGTGAGCGCGCCTATGGCGTGAACACCGGCCTGGGCGCGCTGTGCAATGTGTCGCTCAAGGGCGAGCAACTCAGCCAGCTGTCGCGCAACACCTTGCTCAGCCATGCCTGCGGCGTCGGCCCGGCATTGAGCGACGAGCAGACCCGCGCGATCATCTGCGCGGCCATCATCAACTACAGCCACGGCAAATCCGGCCTGCATCCGCAAGTGGTGCACGCGCTGCTGGCGCTGCTCAACCACGGCATCACACCGCAAGTGCCGTCCCAGGGCTCAGTGGGTTACCTGACCCATATGGCCCACGTCGGCGTGGCCTTGCTGGGTGTGGGCAATGTCAGTTACCGCGGTCAGATCGTTCCCGCTCAAGAGGCATTAAGTGCGGAAGGCTTGCAGCCGGTGGTGCTCGGCGCCAAGGACGGCCTGTGCCTGGTCAACGGCACGCCGTGCATGACTGGCCTGAGCTGCCTTGCCCTGGCTGATGCGCATCACTTGCTGCAATGGGCCGACGTGATCGGCGCCATGAGTTTCGAAGCCCAGCGCGGGCAGATCGATGCATTCGATGAAGAAATCATCGCACTCAAGCCGCACCCTGGCATGCAGCACGTGGGGATGAACCTGCGCGCCTTGCTCGATGGCAGCGAAGTGATCGCCAGCAGCAAAGGCATTCGCACCCAGGACGCCCTGAGCATCCGCTCGATCCCGCAGATCCACGGTGCGGCGCGCGACCAGGTGGCGCACGCCACCCGTCAAATCGAGACCGAACTCAACAGCGCCACCGATAACCCGTTGGTGCTCGGCACACCGGACAACTATCGCGTGGTGTCCCAAGCCAACCCGCATGGGCAATCCGTGGCGTTGGCGGCGGACATTCTGGCGATTGCCATGGCTGAAATCGGCTCAGTGGCCGAACGCCGCCTGGATCGCCTGATCAACCCGCACGTCAGCGGCCTGCCGGCGTTCCTGGTGAGCAACCCCGGGGTCAACTCCGGGATGATGATCGTGCAGTACGTCGCCGCTTCACTGTGTGGGCAAAACCGCCAACTGGCGCAACCGGCGGTGCTCGACAACTTCGTCACCTCGGGCCTGCAGGAAGACCACCTGAGCATGGGCACCAATGCCGCGCTCAAGCTGCATCAGGTATTGGCCAACGTTACTCAGATCCTCGCCATCGAGTATTTGCTGGCGGCCCAGGCGTTCGAATTTTTGAAAGACCAGCACTTCGGCGTGGGCACCGACCGCGCCTGGCGCCTGTTGCGTGAAGTGGTGCCGGCTTATGAACAGGACCGCTGGCTGGCGCCGGACATTGCGGCGGCTGCCCAGGTGCTCAAAGACACCGCATTACCCAATTTGCACTGAAGACTTATTCAACAGAAGTATTCAAAAAGAACAATTCACAAGGAGTATGAATGTGACTGCGCTAAACCTGATTCCAGGCCAGCTGAGCCTTGCCCAACTGCGCGCCATCTACCAGCAGCCGGTAACCCTCCGCCTGGATGACAGCGCCACGGCGCAGATCGAAGCCAGTGTGGCCTGCGTGGAGCAGATTCTCGCCGAGAACCGCACCGCCTACGGCATCAACACCGGTTTTGGCCTGCTGGCCTCGACCCGCATCGCCAGCGAAGACCTGGAAAACCTCCAGCGTTCGCTGGTGCTGTCCCACGCCGCCGGCGTCGGTGAGCCGATCAGCGATGCGCTGGTGCGACTGGTCATGGTGCTCAAGGTCAACAGCCTGAGCCGTGGGTTCTCCGGGATCCGCCGCCAGGTGATCGACGCGCTGATCGCGCTGATCAACGCCGAGGTGTACCCGCACATCCCGTTGAAAGGTTCGGTCGGCGCGTCCGGCGACCTGGCGCCGCTGGCGCACATGTCCCTGGTGCTGCTCGGCGAAGGCAAGGCGCGTTACAAAGGCGAATGGCTGGAAGCGACCGAAGCGTTGAAAGTCGCGGGCCTGACGCCGCTGACCCTCGCCGCCAAGGAAGGCCTGGCGCTGCTCAACGGCACCCAAGTATCCACCGCCTATGCCCTGCGTGGCCTGTTCGAAGGCGAAGACTTGTTCGCCGGCGCCCTGGCCTGCGGCGGCCTCACCGTGGAGGCGGTGCTGGGTTCGCGTTCGCCGTTCGATGCGCGCATCCACGCGGCTCGCGGCCAACGCGGCCAGATCGATTCCGCTGCGGCCTATCGCGACCTGCTGGGTGAAAGCAGCCAGGTGTCCCAGTCGCACCAGAACTGCGACAAGGTCCAGGACCCGTACTCCCTGCGCTGCCAGCCACAAGTCATGGGCGCGTGCCTGACCCAGTTCCGCCAGGCTGCTGACGTGCTGGTGGTCGAAGCCAACGCCGTGTCGGATAACCCGTTGGTGTTCGCCGCTGAAGGCGACGTGATTTCCGGCGGCAACTTCCACGCCGAACCCGTGGCGATGGCTGCCGACAACATGGCGCTGGCCATCGCCGAAATCGGTTCCCTGAGCGAGCGTCGTATCTCGCTGATGATGGACAAGCACATGTCGCAACTGCCGCCGTTCCTGGTCGGCAATGGCGGGGTGAACTCCGGTTTCATGATCGCCCAAGTGACCGCCGCCGCACTCGCCAGCGAGAATAAGGCACTGGCTCATCCCCATAGCGTCGACAGCCTGCCGACTTCCGCCAACCAGGAAGACCATGTGTCGATGGCCCCGGCTGCCGGCAAACGCCTGTGGGAAATGGCCGAGAACACCCGTGGCATTCTCGCCGTGGAATGGCTGGCCGCGTGCCAGGGCCTGGACCTGCGCGAAGGTCTGAAAACCTCACCGAAGCTGGAAAAAGCGCGTGGGATTTTGCGCGACAAAGTGGCGTTCTACGACAAGGACCGCTTCTTCGCCCCGGACATCAACGCCGCCAGCGAATTGCTCGCCACTCGCTGCCTGAATGAGCTGGTGCCGGCCAGTCTCCTGCCGAGCCTGTAACCGCAACAACCTGTAGTGAGCGGTCTTGCCCCGCGCTGGGCTGCGCAGCGGCCCCAAAACCCGCCGTCGCGTTCTGTCTGAAGACATGCGGTGGCCATTTCAGGGCTGCTTCGCAGCCCAGCGCGGGGCAAGCCCGCTCACTACAGTTGTCAGGCGCCAGGTTTGGATTTTTCTCAGGATAAAAATAATTAAGGACGAGAAATGCACCAGCAAGAAAAGGGTTTGAAACGCGGGCTCAGCGCCCGACATATTCGCTTCATGGCACTCGGTTCCGCGATCGGCACCGGGCTGTTCTATGGCTCGGCCTCTGCGATCCAGATGGCGGGCCCCGCTGTGCTGTTGGCCTACCTGATCGGCGGCGCCGCCGTGTTCATGGTGATGCGCGCTCTCGGCGAAATGGCCGTGCACAACCCGGTCGCCGGCTCCTTCGGCCAGTACGCCAGCACCTACCTGGGCCCAATGGCGGGGTTTATCCTCGGTTGGACCTACGCCTTTGAAATGATCATCGTCTGCCTGGCCGACGTCACCGCCTTCGGCATCTATATGGGCTTCTGGTTTCCCGATGTCGCGCGCTGGGTCTGGGTCCTCGGCATTGTGTTTCTGATCGGCGGCCTGAACCTGTGCAACGTCAAAGTGTTTGGCGAAATGGAGTTCTGGCTGTCGCTGCTCAAGGTCGGCGCCATCGTCGCGATGATCCTCGGCGGTTTCGGCATCATGCTGTTCGGCATCCATTCGGCCGGTGACACCCAGGCCAGCGGTCTCAGCAACCTGTGGGCCCACGGCGGCTTCATGCCCAATGGCATCGGCGGCCTGATTGCCTCGTTCGCGGTGGTGATGTTCGCTTTTGGCGGCATTGAAATCATCGGTATTACCGCCGGCGAAGCCAAGGACCCGCAACGCGTGATCCCCAAGGCGATCAACGCGGTGCCGCTGCGTATCCTGTTGTTCTACGTGCTGACCTTGTTTGTGTTGATGGCGATCTACCCATGGCCGCAGATCGGCAGCCAGGGCAGCCCGTTCGTGCAGATCTTCAGCAACCTGGGCATCGGCTCGGCGGCGACCATCCTCAACATCGTGGTGATCTCGGCAGCCGTCTCGGCCATCAACAGCGACATCTTCGGCGCCGGCCGCATGATGTACGGTCTGGCCCAACAAGGGCAGGCGCCCAAGGGCTTTGCGCAGTTGTCCAAGCACGGCGTGCCGTGGATGACCGTGGTGGTGATGGGCGCGGCGCTGCTGGGCGGTGTGGTGCTCAACTACCTGATCCCGGAAAACGTGTTCCTGCTGATCGCCTCGATTGCGACCTTCGCCACTGTGTGGGTCTGGCTGATGATCCTGTTCACCCAGGTCGCGATGCGCCGCTCGATGACCCAGGAACAAGTCGCCGAGCTGAAATTCCCCGTGCCGTTCTGGCCTTATGCGCCAGCGGCCGCCATCGTCTTCATGCTGTTCGTGTTTGGCGTGCTGGGTTACTTCCCGGACACCCAGGCCGCTTTGCTGGTCGGTGCCGTGTGGATCGTGCTGCTGGTGGTTGCCTACCTGTTGTGGGTCAAGCCTGCAGCCGGGCAAGCGGCCAAGGTGCACTACGACCCGGCTTTGTCTCATCGTTAATTTAGGGAGGCGTTGATGAAAACGCTTTGGCAACACTGCCACGTCGCAACCATGGCCCAGGGCAAATACTCGATCATTGAGGACGCCGCCCTGGTGACCGCCGGTTCGGTCATCGAGTGGGTCGGCCCCCGCAGCCAGGTACCGACGGCGGATTACGCCCAGGTGCATGACCTGCACGGCGCGTGGGTCACCCCCGGGCTGATCGACTGTCACACCCACACGGTGTTCGGTGGCAACCGCAGCGGCGAATTCGAGCAGCGCCTCGAAGGTGTCAGCTACGCCGAGATCGCCGCCAAGGGCGGCGGTATTGCCAGCACCGTGCGTGCCACCCGCGCTGCGACGGAAGATGAGCTGTTTGCCAGCGCTGAAAAGCGCTTGCGCAGTCTGCTGCGCGACGGCGTCACCACGGTGGAGATCAAGTCCGGCTATGGGCTGGACCTGGTCAACGAACGCAAAATGCTGCGCGTCGCTCGTCGCCTCGGCGAGGCGTTGCCGGTCAGCGTGCGCGCCACGTGCCTGGCGGCCCACGCGTTGCCGCCGGAGTACAAGGACCGCGCCGACGATTACATCGACCACATCTGCACCGAAATGCTGCCGGCTTTGGCGGCCGAAGGCTTGGTGGACGCGGTGGATGCGTTCTGCGAATACTTGGCGTTCTCCACCGAGCAGGTGGAGCGCGTGTTCAAAGTCGCCCAGCAACTGGGCCTGCCGGTGAAGCTGCACGCCGAACAGCTTTCGTCGCTGCACGGCTCCAGCCTCGCAGCGCGTTACCACGCGTTGTCGGCGGACCACCTGGAATTCATGACCGAAGAAGACGCCATCGCCATGGCCGCCTCCGGCACCGTCGCGGTCTTGCTGCCCGGCGCGTTCTACTTCCTGCGCGAAACCCAGTTGCCGCCGATGGAGGCCTTGCGCAAACACGGTGTGAAAATTGCCATCGCCAGCGATCTCAACCCCGGCACGTCCCCAGCGCTGTCGGTGCGCCTGATGCTCAACATGGCCTGCACGCTGTTCCGCATGACCCCGGAAGAAGCCCTCGCCGGTGCTACGCAACATGCCGCCACTGCGCTGGGCATGGGCGACACTCATGGTTCGTTGGAGGTGGGCAAGGTTGCGGACTTTGTGGCCTGGCAGATCGATCGTCCTGCCGACCTGGCCTATTGGCTGGGTGGCGAGCTGGATAAACGCGTCGTGCGCCACGGCGTCGACGTCACTGTTTGAGGAGTATTGCTTGTGGATAAGGTTCTGAACTTCACACAAGGCCGCGTGCCGCTGCTGATCAGCATGCCCCACGCCGGCCTGCGCCTCACACCCGCCGTCGAGGCAGGGTTGATCCCCGAGGCGCAAAGCCTGCCGGACACCGACTGGCACATCCCCACGCTGTATGACTTCGCCGAAGCCCTGGGTGCCAGCACCCTGTCGGCCGAATATTCGCGGTTTGTGATCGACTTGAATCGGCCCTCCGACGACAAGCCACTGTATGCCGGTGCCACCACCGGCCTGTACCCGGCCACGTTGTTCGAGGGTGTGCCGTTGTTCCGTGAAGGGCTGGAACCGAGCGAGACCGAGCGCGCCAGTTACCTGCAAAAGATCTGGGGCCCCTATCACCGCACGCTGCAAGAAGAACTGGCGCGGCTCAAGGCCGAGTTCGGTTATGCCTTGCTGTTTGACGCGCATTCGATCCGCTCGGTGATCCCGCACCTGTTCGACGGCAAGTTGCCGGACTTCAACCTTGGCACCTTCAACGGCGCTGCCTGTGATCCAGGGCTGGCCAGCCAGTTGGAGGCCATCTGCGCCACCCATCCGCAGTACACCCATGTACTCAACGGACGTTTCAAGGGCGGCCATATCACCCGGCATTACGGTGACCCGGCGCAGGATATCCATGCTGTGCAGCTGGAGTTGTGCCAGAGCACTTACATGGAAGAGGTTGAGCCGTTCCGTTATCGCCCGGACCTGGCCGAGCCGACGCGGGTGGTGCTCAAGCAATTGCTGGAAGGGGTGTTGGCTTGGGGGCAAGCGCACTATCGGTGAGTGGTGGTGTTGCTGAAATAGCTATCGGGGGCGAGCCCCCTCCCACATTGAAGCGCGGTCATCCAGACAAAACGCGGGCAAGTGTGGGAGGGGGCTTGCCCCCGATGACGGTCTCACTGTCGCTCCTTTGCCGGCAGGCTCTACACGCCGCGGGCGTATCCACTCTGTTGTACCCCGATGGCCTGGGGAGAGAAGTGCTGACACAGGTCTAAGCGCGCAAGGACATGCTCATTGCACAATTCGGGTTTATAGTGCCAGACGGCAAAATAAAAGACGTCCCCCCAGGGATGAACCCGACCCCTTACGGAGCGCGCAATGCAGACTTGGTACCCGCAGATCAAACCCTACGCCCGGCACGATCTGGCAGTCGATGACACCCACACGCTGTACGTCGATGAAAGTGGCTCCCCCGAAGGCTTGCCCGTCGTATTCATCCATGGTGGCCCTGGCGCAGGTTGCGACGCACAGAGCCGCTGCTATTTCGACCCGAACCTGTACCGCATCGTCACCTTCGACCAGCGTGGTTGCGGGCGCTCCACCCCTCGCGCCAGCCTGGAAAACAACACCACCTGGGACCTGGTCGCCGACCTGGAGCGCATCCGCGAGCACCTGGGCATCGACAAATGGGTGCTGTTCGGCGGTTCCTGGGGCTCGACCCTGGCCCTGGCCTACGCGCAAACCCATCCAGAGCGTGTGCATGGCCTGATCGTGCGTGGCATTTTCCTGGCCCGCCCGCAGGATATCGAATGGTTCTACCAGGCCGGTGCCAGCCGCCTGTTCCCGGATTACTGGCAGGATTACATCGCGCCAATCCCGGCGGAAGAGCGCCACGACATGATCGCGGCCTATCACAAGCGTCTCACCGGCAACGACCAGATCGCCCAGATGCACGCGGCCAAGGCCTGGTCCGGCTGGGAAGGCCGCATGCTGGGGCTGTGCCCGAGCCCGCAGCACGTGGAGCGGTTTTCCGAGCCGCAGCGCGCGCTGTCCATCGCGCGTATCGAATGTCACTACTTCACCAACAACTCCTTCCTGGAGCCCAACCAGCTGATCCGCGATATGCACAAGATTGCGCATCTGCCTGGCGTAATCATCCACGGTCGCTACGATATGATCTGCCCGTTGGATAACGCTTGGGAGCTGCATCAGGCGTGGCCCAACAGCGAGCTGCAGGTGATTCGCGAGGCTGGCCATGCGGCGTCGGAGCCCGGTATTACCGATGCGCTGGTCCGCGCGACCGCTGAAATGGCACGGCGCCTGCTTGATCTGCCGCCTGAAGAAGCATGAAGGGCCTGTTGCAACGGGTGCGAGGCGCCCGGGTCGAGGTGGCGGGCGAAATCGTCGGCGCCGTCGATCAGGGGTTGCTGGTGCTGGTGGCTGTCGAGCCTTCGGATACGCCGGAGAGTGCCGATAAACTGCTGCACAAGCTGCTGAACTACCGGGTATTCAGTGACGACGAAGGCAAGATGAACCTATCGCTCAAGGATATCGACGGCGGTTTGTTGCTGGTGTCGCAGTTCACCCTGGCGGCGGATACCAAGAGCGGGCTGCGGCCGAGCTTCTCCACAGCGGCCCCGCCGGCCCTGGGAGCGGCGCTTTTCGATCATTTGCTGTTACAAGCGCAACAATTGCATGGCAAGGTGGCGTCGGGGCGTTTTGGCGCCGATATGCAGGTGCATTTGGTCAATGACGGGCCTGTCACCTTCCTCTTACAGACGTGAATGTATTAAAAACGACTTTTAATGCCTAAAAACGTAGGGTTTCGCTACAAATACTTCGTTATCCCTGATGCGTTGTTTCGCGGGCTACTAGATAATCGCGCGCTACGGGGATCAGCGTTGTTTGGTCCATTTTTGACTTAGGTAGAGACTTGTCCGACAACCGATGGGGAATCATTTTGCCCAAGGGGAGTCGGAACAATGCTCGCCAACCTGGCATATAGATAGCTGGCCGTTGGTTTTTTGATCTGTTTTCGGCGAGGGTTGCTCGTGATTGTTAGTCCCTGTAATGCACCAAAATTGTCAGCCAAACGGTTACGAAACGCACTGGTGACGGGCTCTGCCCTGTTTTGCCTGTTCGGCGCGGGTCAACTGTGGGCATTCAGTCTGGATGATGTGTCGGCCAAGGCAAAAGAGCTGGCCGGGCAGAAATACGAAGCTCCGCGTAGCAATCTGCCGAACGAATTCCGCGAAATGAAATTCGCGGACTACCAGAAGATTCGTTTCCGCAACGAAAAAGCCGAGTGGGCCGATCAGAACACCCCGTTCAAGCTGTCCTTCTATCACCAGGGTATGCACTTCGATACACCGGTGAAAATCAATGAAGTCACCGCCGACAGCGTCCAGGAAATCAAGTACGACCCGACGCGTTTCGATTTCGGCGATGTGAAGTTTGATCCTAAAGCCACCGAACAGCTGGGTTATGCCGGCTTCCGTGTGCTGTACCCGATCAACAAGGCCGACAAGCAAGACGAAATCATGACCATGCTCGGCGCGAGCTACTTCCGCGTGGTCGGCAAGGGTCAGTCGTATGGCCTGTCCGCCCGTGGCATGGCGATCGATACTGCATTGCCGTCCGGCGAAGAATTCCCGCGCTTCACCGAGTTCTGGATCGAACGTCCAAAGCCGGGTGAGAAACAACTGGTGATCTTTGCCCTGTTGGACTCGCCACGCGCTACCGGCGCTTATCGCCTGATCCTGCGTCCGGGCACCGACACCATTGTCGATGTGAAATCCCAGATGTTCCTGCGCGACAAGGTCACCAAACTGGGCGTAGCCCCGTTGACCAGCATGTACCTGTTCGGTGCGAACCAGCCGTCCAAAGTGCTGAACTACCGTCGCGAGCTGCACGATTCCAGCGGCCTGTCGATCCATGCCGGCAATGGCGAGTGGATCTGGCGTCCGCTGAACAACCCTAAACACCTGTCGGTCAGCAACTTCACCGTAGAGAACCCGAAAGGTTTCGGCCTGCTGCAACGCGGCCGCGACTTCAGCCACTACGAAGACCTCGACGACAACTACGACAAGCGCCCAAGCGCCTGGATCGAGCCTGAGGGCGACTGGGGCAAAGGCACCGTCAACCTGGTAGAGATTCCGACCGCCGATGAAACCAACGACAACATCGTTGCCTTCTGGAGTCCGGAAAAACTGCCGGAAGTGGGCCAGCCGCTGGACGTTTCCTACCGCCTGCACTGGACCATGGACGAGAAAGCCTTGCACCCGGCCGACAGCGCCTGGGTCAAGCAGACCCTGCGCTCCACCGGTGACGTGAAGCAATCCAACTTGATCCGCCAGCCTGACGGCAGCGTGGCCTACCTGGTCGACTTCGAGGGCCCGTCCCTCAAGGCGCTGCCGGCGGATGCCCCGGTGCGCAGCCAGGTCAGTGTCAGCGACAACGCCGAGCTGGTTGAAAACAGCGTGCGCTACAACGAGCACACCAAAGGCTGGCGCTTGACCCTGCGCATGAAGATCAAGGACGCAGGCAAGCCGACCGAAATGCGCGCGGCGCTGGTGCAGGATGTTGCACCGCCGGCCCCTGAGCAGGACTCGAGCCACGTGCTCAAGGCTGACAAGGTCCTGGCCAAGCAACACGAGAAACAGGCCAAGAAAGACGCGAAAGACAAGGAAGCCAAGCAGCCAGAAGCTGCCCCAGCCACGCCGGAGCCGATCAAGACCGAACAAGTCCTGACCGAAACCTGGAGCTATCAGTTGCCTGCCGATGAGTAATTCTCAAGTAACGCCTGAGACTCTGTCCGAGTACCTGGCGCATCTACCGATGACCGCTGAGCAGCGCGCCGAACTGGCGGGCTGCACATCCTTCACCGAGTTGCACGAGCGTTTGTCGTCGTCGGCGTTCGACGCGCCCACCGACGCCGCCCAGGCGTCGGTAGGCCGCCGTTTGACCCTCAACACGGCCGAAGAGCTGCAAGACGCCGAAATGTTGGTGCTGGATGCCAGCGGCCGTGTGTGCCTCAAGGCCACGCCGCCGATTCGTCGTACCCGTGTGGTGCCGGAACCCTGGCGTACCAATATCCTGGTGCGCGGCTGGCGTCGTCTCACCGGCCGCAGCAACCCGCCGGCCCCGCCGAAGGATGAGCGCGTATTGCCGGCCGCCCGCTGGCGCACCGTGGGTTCGATCCGCCGTTACATTCTGCTGGTGCTGATGCTCGGCCAGACCATCGTCGCCGGCTGGTACATGAAAGGCATCATGCCGTACCAGGGCTGGTCGCTGGTCGACTTCGACGAAATCCGCAACCAGACCTTGTTGCAAACCGCTACCCAGGTACTGCCTTACGCCCTGCAAACCAGCATCCTGATCATGTTCGGGATTTTGTTCTGCTGGGTCTCGGCGGGTTTCTGGACCGCGTTGATGGGCTTTCTGGAGCTGCTCACCGGCCACGATAAATACCGGATCTCCGGTAAGAGTGCCGGCGACGAGCCGATTCCGAAAGACGCCCGCACCGCGTTGGTGATGCCGATCTGCAACGAAGACGTGCCGCGTGTATTCGCGGGTCTGCGCGCGACGTTCGAGTCGGTCGCCGCCACCGGTGACCTCGACCGCTTCGACTTCTTCGTGCTCAGCGACAGTAATGACGCCGACATCTGCATCGCCGAACAGCAAGCCTGGCTCGACGTGTGCCGTGAAGCGGGTGGTTTCGGCAAGATCTTCTATCGCCGCCGTCGCCGTCGCGTAAAGCGCAAGAGCGGCAACCTCGACGACTTCTGCCGTCGTTGGGGCGGTGACTACAAATACATGGTCGTGCTCGACGCCGACAGCGTCATGAGCGGCGAATGCCTGACCAGCCTGGTGCGCCTGATGGAAGCCACGCCGGACGCCGGGATTATCCAGACCGCGCCGCGTGCGTCGGGCATGGACACCCT